>CALEIS010000152.1 GCA_937877675.1 uncultured Clostridia bacterium
TAAAGTATTAGCAAATAGGCAAATATTCATAGTTGACTCTGTTAAAATGGGAACCAATAAGGATGGCGATCCTGTAGCAAAGATAGCAGCATACAGTAGTCTCGGTTCAAATGTTTCAAATGAACTTGTTGAATTGTATTCTGAAATGAATGATACTACAGATGCAAGTGGCAGAAGTTGTTCATTTGCAGAAGCATCAGAGGACTTGCTTTCAAGCAAGGACGAGGACGGTAATGTCAGAAAATATGTTTTGTCAAAGGGCGATAATATAATGTGTACCTATAATGTAAAATTAGGGAAAATTAATGATTGCTATATTATTTACAAAGCAAATATGAAGGGGTTTGATGCACCTGTAAATGCAAAAAATGGTTATTTGGCAGGAACAAAAAATACATCACTAGTAACTGATAAGGCTAAAAACCCAATTGCATTCAACGCATCAGGTGTTATACAGGAAACAAATCATTTCTACGGCACAAAATATAGATTCTATCTTGGATATGTAATAGATGCTAAAGAAAATCTGATTAAGAGTACAACTCAGAATCTTTCAAATAATTCTGTATATAACCCAAATGACACAAATTTCATAACAAATACAAACCTTATGCTTACATCAGGAAGTGTTGTAACATATTCAGGTAAAAATAAATTCACAATTAAAAATTTGACTCAGGTGGATATAAAAGGTTATGTAGATTTTGGCTCATCTTGTTCAAAAGTGCTTATTATTTCCAATGAAGGCGGTTATTCAAATCTTATAATTATAAATGGAGAGTTAAACTAATGAAACAAAATGAACTTATAGAAAAAATTGCAAAAAAATGCAATGCAGATGAAAAACTTACTCAAGAAATACTAAAGACATTGATTAGTGAAATTACAGAATCATTGTCAAAAGGAGTAGATGTACAACTTTGGGGCTTTGGCAGGTTTGAAAGAAGGAAATATAACGAGAGAAACTGTTATAATCCAATGAATGGTAAAATTCAAAAGCTTAAGCCTAGTTATGCACCCGTCTTCAAAGCGGGAACAAAGCTTAGAAATGAAATTAATAAATAATGAAAAGAGGTTATTTTATGGACTGGACCGAAATTAAAATTGAGATAGATGCAGAAAACATTGACCGTGCAGCAGATATTGCAAGTATGGCTGTGCCTTATGGTATCTATATTGAAGATTACAGAACACTTGAACAAGAAGCATGGGAAATTGCTAACATTGACCTTATTGACGAAGAACTTCTTGCAAAGGATAGAACAAAAGGCTGTGTTCACATTTATATTTCACCTGAAGAGAATTATAAAGAAGCAATTTCATTCTTAACAGAAAGATATGAAAGTGAACAAATTCCACATAAAATTGAGTATAAGCCATGCAGAAACGAAGACTGGGAAAATAATTGGAAGGAATATTTCAAACCAATGAAAATTGGTGAAAAACTCCTTATCCGTCCACTCTGGATTGATGATTATGATGCAGAGGGTAGAGCAGTTTTAAGTATTGAACCAGGTCTTGCCTTTGGTAGTGGTGGTCATAATACAACAAGACTTTGCCTTGAAACACTTGAAAAACACGTAAAAACAGGTGATAGTGTTCTTGACTGTGGTTGCGGTAGCGGTATTTTGTCCGTTGCATCACTTTTAATAGGTGCAGACAATGCAACTGGTGTTGATATTGACAAACTTGCAGTTAAAACAGCTATCGAAAATGGTAAGGTAAATGGCTTTGAAGCACCAAAATACAACATTCTCAATGGAAACCTTGTTGATAAAGTAACAGGCACATTTGATGTTGTTGTTGCAAATATTGTTGCCGATATTATCATTCTTTTCTCATCACAGGTAGGAGATTTCTTAAAGGATGATGGTGTTTTCATCACATCTGGTATCATTGAGCCTCGTGAAGAAGAGGTTACAAAAGCATTCCATGATAACAACTTCCAAATCGTTGAAAGATACGAAGACGGTGGATGGCTTTGCTTCGTTTGTAAGAAGAAATAAGGTGAAAATATGCTTTTTATTGAATATCCAAAATGTACAACTTGTCAGAAAGCAAAGAAATTCCTTGTAGATAACGGAGTGAATTTTACAGCTCGACATATTAAGGAAGAAAATCCAACTTTTGAAGAATTGAAATTATGGTATGAAAAAAGTGGTTTACCATTAAAGAGATTTTTCAATACAAGTGGACTTTTATATAAATCTATGGATTTGAAGAACAAACTTCCTGAAATGACTGAAGAAGAACAGTTGAAATTACTTTCTACTGACGGTATGCTTGTGAAACGTCCTATTCTTATTACAGATAATAAAATTCTTGTCGGTTTTCGTGAAAACGAATGGCTCGACGCAATAAAATAATTTTCATACCATCTCTTTTGAGGTGGTATTTCTTTTTGTATTGAAAAAAGAAAAAATATCCAATATAATAAAGAAAAAGGAGATGTGCTCTATGAAAATTATTACGTCAATTTCACTTATTATATCAATTCTTTTATCTCTTTTAGGTTTTAATGTCAGTCAACCGGATGTAAAACCTTTGACAGAATATAATTACGAAAACTCACACGAAATGAGTATGCTTTCTGTTAACAAAAGGGGTTATGTTGTTGATGAAAATGGCAAAAAAATAGTCCTTAATGGTGTCAATTTAGGTAACTGGCTCTTGTGGGAAACTTGGATGGGTTTTGTGCCTGAATATACTCACGATTGGGCACATTTTGATACTCTTGAAGTGCTTACAGAACGTTTTGGAGCAGAAAAAACATCTGAAATTGAAAAAACATTTATGGACAATTTCATAACCGAAAATGATATTGCACAGATTGAAAAACTTGGTTTTAACTGTGTTCGTGTGCCATTTTGGTATCGTAATTTTATGAATGAAGATGGCACTTGGCTTACTGCTGACCATAATCAAAACCCAGGATTTATGCGAATTGACTGGCTTATTGAAACTTGTGAAAAATACGGAATTTACATCATTCTTGATATGCACGGTGCACCGGGTGGACAGAGCAAAAATCACAGTACAGGCAAAGCAGGAAGAAATGAACTTTACGAAGTTGAAAGCAAAATGAACTCTTGTGTTGAACTTTGGACAACTATTGCCGAAAGATACAAAGATAACAAGACAATCGCAGTTTATGACCTTTTGAATGAGCCACAGAATAATGGTGGATATTCAGACGACTATTCTTGGGAAGCAGGAAGCCAAGAAGCAGCTGCGCAGACCAATAAAGCCTATGATATTCTTTATAAAGCAATCAGAAAAGTTGATAATAATCACATAATTTCTTTTGAGGGTATCTGGTCAACGGAAGTTTTACCTAATCCAAAGGAGTGTGGATACGAAAATGTAATGTATCAACTACATATTTATGACACATCAACTGATATGATTCGCTATCGTGTAAAGGAACTCAGAAAAATCAGAAGAGAATGGAATGTTGCAGTTTATAACGGTGAATATAACAATGGCGAAAACGAATATTTTGCACAGATGCTTTATAAACTTTACGACATTAACCGTACAAAATGGAATTATAAGACATACAATGCAGGTAGTCAGTGGGGAATATTTAATCAAGATGTAAAAAGAATTGACATTAAAACTGCATCCTATGAAGAAATAATCAATTTTATCCTTGAAATTACACCTACAAATACTTTTAATTTTAATGATGTAGAAATGAGTAAATTGCTTTAATTCTATTGCGAAATTAGGTTTAAAGTGGTATAATTTTATGAATAAATTTTCACAGTTGGGAGTTGTAAAATTTGACTACTCAGGAAATTAAAAATATAATTCAAAATGGTAATGCTGTGTTGGGTATTGAAATGGGTTCAACACGAATCAAAGCCGTTTTGATTGACGAAAAACATAATCCAATCGCAAGTGGTTCTCACGGTTGGGAAAATCGTTTTGAAAATGGTGTCTGGACATATCATTTAGAAGATGTTTGGACAGGGCTTCAGGATGCTTATAAAAATCTTAAAGCAGATGTTGAAGAAAAATATGGTGTAAAACTTACAAAGTTCAAGGCTATGGGCTTTTCTGCTATGATGCACGGTTATCTTCCATTTGATAAAGACGGAAATCAACTTGCAGAATTCAGAACTTGGAGAAACACAATTACAGAACAGTCTGCAACAGAACTTACAGAACTTTTCAATTTCAATATTCCACAGCGTTGGAGTATCGCACACCTTTATCAAGCAATTTTGAATAAGGAAGACCACCTTCCAAATATTGATTTCTTAACAACACTTGAAGGCTATGTTCATTGGATGCTCACAGGTGAAAAAGTAATCGGTATCGGTGAAGCAGCAGGTATGTTCCCAATTGATAGCACAAAAAATTGCTATGATGAAAAAATGGTTGACCAGTTTGATGCTTTGGTTAAAGAAAAGGGTTATTCATTCAAACTTCTCGATATTCTTCCAAAGATTTTACTTGCAGGTGATAATGCAGGTGCTCTTACAAAAGAAGGTGCATTACTCCTTGACCCAACAGGTGAGTTAGAATGTGGTTGTCCACTTTGTCCACCTGAAGGTGATGCAGGTACAGGAATGGTTGCAACAAATAGCGTTGCAGCAAAAACAGGTAACATTTCAGCAGGTACATCAATTTTTGGTATGATTGTCCTTGATAAAGCGCTTTCAGATGTTTATACAGAAATTGATATGGTTACAACTCCAACAGGTAAACCCGTTGCAATGGTGCATTGTAACACTTGCACATCTGATTTGGATGCTTATGTAAAACTCTTTGCAGAAGTACTTGCTAATAGTGGTGTTGAAGTTAATAAACCTGCACTTTATGATATGCTTTATGCCGAAGCACTTAAAGGGGACACAGATTGTAATGGTATCATTAGCTTCAACTATTATTCAGGTGAGCCTGTAACAGATACATTGGAAGGCAGACCATTACTTGTTAGAATGCCTGATACTAAATTCAGTCTTGCAAACTTTATGAGAGCACAGCTCTATGGCACAATGGCAACATTAAGACTTGGTATGAACATTCTTTTTGACAAGGAAAATGTTCAGATTGAAAAGCTTTTAGGCCATGGTGGACTTTTCAAAACTCCTGTTGTTGGTCAAAAACTTATGGCAGGTGCACTTAATACTCCTGTTGCAGTTATGGAAACAGCAGGTGAGGGTGGTGCTTGGGGTATAGCACTTCTTGCAGCATATATGGTAAATAAGGAAAATGAGCCACTTGAAGATTATCTTGAAAATAAGGTTTTCGCAGAGTATAAAGCAAGTGTTATTGAACCTGACAAAGCAGATGTTGACGGTTTCAATGAATATATTAAGAGATATGAGTCAGCGGTTGCAGTTGAAAAAACAGCAATTGATGTTCTTAGATAAAAGGAGAAAAATATTATGAGTCTTAAAAATTATGAATTTTGGTTTGTAGTTGGTAGTCAGTTCCTTTATGGTCCTGAAGTTTTGGAAACAGTTGCAGCTCGTGCACAGGAAATGGTTGATGAACTCAATGCATCAGGCACTCTTCCTTGCAAGGTTGTTTACAAAGTAACTGCAAAAACAAATAAAGAAATCACAGATGTTGTAAGAGAAGCAAACTATGACAAAAAGTGTGCAGGTATTATCACTTGGTGTCATACATTCAGCCCATCAAAAATGTGGATTAATGGTTTTGTGGATTTACAGAAGCCATATTGCCACCTTGCAACACAGTATAATGTTGAAATTCCTAACGAAGAAATCGATATGGACTTTATGAATCTTAATCAGGCAGCTCACGGTGACCGTGAACACGGATTTATCGCAGCAAGACTTCGTATGCCAAGAAAAGTAATTGCAGGTCATTGGACAAAGGATTCAGTTCGTGCTCGTCTTGGTGACTGGATGCGTTCAGCAGTTGGTGTTGCAGTAAGTAAAGAACTTAAAGTTATGCGTTTTGGTGACAATATGCGTGAAGTTGCTGTTACAGAAGGCGACAAAGTAGAAGTTCAGGCAAAACTTGGTTGGCAAGTTAATACTTGGGCAGTTGGTGACCTTGTAAAGCTTATGAAGGTCGTAACAGATGCAGAAATCGATGCTTTGATGGATGTTTATAAGGCAGAATATGATTTTGCAACAGATAATGTTGAAGCTATCCGTTATCAGGCTCGTGAAGAAATAGCTATGAAAAAGATGCTTGACGCAGAGGGATGTATGGCATTCTCAAACACATTCCAAGACCTTTATGGTATGGAACAGCTCCCAGGTCTTGCAAGCCAGCATTTGATGGCTCAGGGTTACGGCTACGGTGGTGAAGGTGACTGGAAAGTTGCTGCTATGACTGCTATTATGAAGGCTATGGCAGAAGGCAAAAACGGTGGTACAGGATTTATGGAAGACTATACATATCATCTTGTTGAGGGTGAAGAATATAGCCTTGGTGCACATATGCTTGAGGTTTGCCCATCAATGGCAGCTGATAAGCCAAGAATTGAAACACATCACCTTGGAATCGGTATGAACGAAAAAGACCCTGCTCGTCTTGTTTTTGAAGGCAAAGCAGGTAGCGCTATTGTTGTATCTTTGGTTGATATGGGTGGTCGTCTTCGTCTTATCTGTCAAGATATCGAATGTGTTAAGCCAATTATGGAAATGCCAAATCTTCCTGTTGCTCGTGTAATGTGGAGAGCAATGCCAGACCTTGAAACAGGTATTGAGTGCTGGATTACAGCAGGTGGTGCTCATCATACAGTTTTAAGCTATGATGTAACAGCAGAGCAGATGAAGGACTGGGCAAATATGATGGATATCGAATTTGTTCATATCAATAAGGACACAACAGTTGCAGGTCTTGAAAAAGATTTATTCCTTGCAGACCTTGCATGGAAATTAAAGTAAGGGGAGTAACCTATGCTTGAAGATTTAAAGAAAAAAGTATATGAGGCAAATATGCTCTTGCCTCACTATAAGCTTATAACTTTCACTTGGGGTAATGTTTCTGGTGTTGACCGTGAAAAAGGCTTAATGGTAATTAAACCATCAGGTGTTGAGTATGACACAATGAAGGTTGAAGATATGGTGGTTGTTGACCTCGAAACCGGTAAAAAGGTTGAAGGTGACTTAAATCCATCATCCGATACTGATACTCATGTTGCACTTTACAATGCATTCCCTAACATTGGTGGCGTTGTACATACACATTCTCGTTGGGCAACAACCTTTGCACAGGCAGGTATGGGAATTCCTGCGCTCGGCACTACTCATGCAGACTATTTTTACGGTGAAATTCCTTGCACAAGAAAAATGACACCACGAGAAATCAATGGCAAATATGAACTTGAAACAGGACTTGTAATTACAGAAACCTTCGAAAAAATCAATCCTGACGAAATTCCATCTGTCCTTGTTCACAGTCATGGTCCTTTTTCTTGGGGAACTGACCCGTTTAATGCAGTTCATAACGCAGTTGTTCTTGAAGAACTTGCATTTATGGCTTGGCATAATATTATGATGAATCCAGAAATCAAGCCAATGCAACAAGAACTCCTTGATAAGCATTATCTCCGTAAACATGGCAAAAACGCCTACTACGGACAAAAAAAATAAAATTATGGTGGAGTACATCTCCACCATTTATTTGGAGATGTACCCAAGTGGTTGAAGGGTCCGCACTCGAAATGCGGTAGGTCGTGAATAGCGGCGCAAGAGTTCAAATCTCTTCATCTCCGCCAAAAAATAATATCCGTCTTATGACGGATATTATTTTTTTTAGTTTAAGTTTAAGAAGAGATTTGAACTCGGGAGAGTTTTTGCGTTAAGAAAACAGTCCAGTGGACTGTTTTTAGCAAAAAGTGGCGAAGGCGGAAGCCGAGCCATTAGTATGCGAGTGAGCGAGCAGACGGTCATCTCTTCATCTCCGCCAAAAAATAATATCCGTCTTATGACGGATATTTTTTTTGTATTCGAAAACCTACACATCAAAAAAGATGTATGGGTTTTATTGACGCAGAAGGAGAGACTCGACAAGGCGTTGCCTTGTCAATGCTATGCATAATCCAATTATATGTCCGTGCTCCTCTGCCTAACGGCAAACCGTCGCACATGGACGATGAGTTCTCGTCTCTCTTCATAAAAACTTAATAATACGAATAGAACCCACACATCAAAAAGATGTATGGGTTTTATTGGCGCAGAAGGAGAGACTCGACAAGGCGTTGCCTTGTCAATGCTACGCATAATCCTATTATATGTCCGTGCTCCTCTGCCTAACGGCAAACCGTCGCACATGGACGAAAGAGTTCTCGTCTCATTAAAAAAGTATAGATAAACAAAAAAATAAAGCCTGATAAAATATCAGACTTTATTTGGCGCAGAAGGAGAGACTCGAACTCTCGCACCGGTTTCCCGGCCTACGCCCTTAGCAGGGGCGCCTCGTCACCAACTTGAGTACTTCTGCAAGTGTAACGTGTTTAGCGTTATTTAATTTAAAAGCGGGTTGCACTTATCATACAACCCGCATCTGGCGGAGAGAGTGGGATTCGAACCCACGGTACGTTGCCGTACGACGGTTTTCAAGACCGTTCCGTTATAACCACTTCGGTATCTCTCCGTATTGGGCTTGATTATAATATCATAAAAGAATCACAATGTCAAGAACTTTTTTAATAATTTTTTCAAGGACTTGCAAACTTTAAAACATATTTTGCATATATTCTCACGAGGTGTTTTTATGTTATTGTCATTACTACAAAGTCTTTCAACAAATATTCTTTATTTTATGCTCCACCTGTCGTCAATTAATTCATTTCCCAAGCCATTAAGTGCCAAGGAAGAGGAGTCGGAGCTCATAAAGTTTCATCGTGATGGTGATATAAATGCAAGAAATAAGCTTGTCAACCATAATATGCGACTTGTAGCACACATTATTAAAAAATATTATTCAAATTACTCCGACCAAGAAGATATTATATCCATCGGCACAATCGGACTCATAAAGGCTATCAATACCTTTGACTATACAAAGGGTACACGCCTTGCAACCTATGCTTCAAGGTGTATTGAAAACGAAATTTTTATGCATTTTAGAGTAAGAAAAAAGAATGCACAGGAAATTTCAATGGACGAACCAATTGACACTGATAGTGAGGGCAATCCCTTAACTTTTACGGATATAATTTTCAGTACAGAGTCCGTTTTTGATGATGTTGAACTTAAAATGCAAACAGAAAAACTGTACTCCTATATTGATAACATCAAAGACCAACGAAAAAAACAAATTTTAGTTATGCGATATGGTCTTTATGATACTGAGCCATTAACACAACGAGAAATTGCACAAAAACTGGGCATTTCTCGTTCTTATGTCTCTCGAATCGAAACAAAAGCAATAGAAGAACTTCGAGATTTGTTTGAAGTTGATAAATCGTAGCATAATCGCATAGTAACAAACACGAATTTATCTAATAGAGAAGGTAATTACTTTTGGTAAGGCTTTCGCAAAGAAAAAAGCAGTAGTTTTTCTACTGCTTTTTATGATTCGAATTCTTATATATGGTCTTTATATCTCTCTGCTGTGATGATGCCATCTTCTACGTTTAACTTGCATATTCTTGCATTTCTTGCATCAAAAGCACTTGCATTAAGTCCGTCATCGTAGTCACGAGCATGATAAATTGCATACCATTGACCATCTTCCTTAATCATTGAGTGGTGACCTGTGCCTTCCTCAAATTCATTTGCTTTAAGTACAGGATGGTAAGTGTTTGCATCAGGATATTTCTCAAATTTTATCTTTGTAAGGTCAGTTTCATCTGTTTTTGCTCTTGCGTAACCAATGTAATATGTAGGTTGTTCAAAACAGTTGCCTGAATACATAAGGTATTGCCAGTCACCCTCTTTAAAGTAGAAAGCACCCTCAATTGTGTGCCAATGCTGACCTTTTTTATATCTGTCACGACAGTAGATATCCTCATCAAGAGTAGGCTCAACAACTAAAACAGGGTTTCCTGCAGGTGTGAATGGGTCAAGCATCTTGTCAACATAGATACAAGTACCGATTCTTTCACCTTCAAATCTGTTAGCGGAATAGAAAAGGAAAAGTCCTGCTTCATTCTGCACGATGTGTGAGTCAATTGAGAATGGATGAAGAATTTGTTTTGTACCTGTGAATGGCCCAAGTGGATTATCAGCAACAGAAACGTGCATAGCACCTCTGTGACCACCTTTGTCAGGTGTGTCGTTGTAGATTTCAATTGAATTATACATATAGAATTTACCATCTAATTCAATAACACTTGGTGCCCAAAATGAGTCGTGTCCTGGCATAGTCATAACTACACCGTGGTATTCCCAACCATCAAAAAGATTATCTGAATGGTAGGCATAAACTGCATCATGACCTGTAACATAGATGTAATATCTGCCATTTGATTTTAAAATATATGGGTCAGCTTGACCAACATAATGGGCTTTATCAACTTTTAATAAATGCATAACTAATCCCCCTGAATAGCGAATATATTATTGAAATTATATAATGATATAAAGTTTTTTTCAAGAGATATAATCATAAATGTATATGTTTACAGAATATTATTTTCCACCATTTGGACTATTAACAAAAGACAACACCTTTGATAAGATATATATGCATATATGCAGAAAGATGAGGTGACTATGAAAAAAATTATATCTATAATTTTGACACTAATAATTGTATTATCATTGTTTGTTACACCAATAACAGCTAATGCTACAACAAGTACATCCCAGGCAGGTGTTGTTACACTTTCTAGTGGCAGACTTAATGTACGAAATACAGCATCAACAAATGGACTTATCATTACAACTCTTGAAAATGGTAGTTATATTACATTGATTTCTAAATCAGGAAACTGGTACTATGTTGAGTATTCTGATGGAAAATTTGGATATTGTCATAAGGATTATATTAAACTTGATTCGGGTAAGACAGCTAAAGTTTCAACTCAGTCAACATCACTTAATGTCCGTAGTGGTGCAGGGACTAATTATTATGTAAAAGATTCTGTTAAGAGGGGAGATATTGTAATTGTCCTTTCCACATCAGGTGAATGGAGTAAAATTCTTTATGACGGAGTAAAAACGGGATATGTAAGTAGCAAGTATCTATCGGTTAATTCAAATCAAACATATTCTAAAATTACACTCTCCGTTCCAAGTTTCAAGCAAACAGATTCAAGATGGGCGAATGTTATTATTGGTAATTCAGGTAAAACAATAGGTAGAATTGGCTGTGCAACAACAGCAATTGCTATGATGGAGTCATATCGTACAGAAACGATTATTTATCCTGATGCTATGTCAAAGAGGTTAAGTTATTCATCAACCGGTAATGTCTATTGGCCTAGCCATTATGTGGCAATTACAAATAGTTCAGGTTATCTTCAAAAAATTTATAATAAACTTAAAGAAGGTAAGCCAGTAATGTTTGGTGCTAAGAAATCAAATGGTTCACAACATTGGGTTGTTATAACAGGGTATAATGGTGGAGAAACACTATCTGCATCTGAGTTCACAATTAATGACCCAGGAACTAAGTACAGAACAAATCTTCAACATTTGCTTAACGAATATCCCATAATTTATAAGTATTTTTATTATTAAAATGATGTCGTATCAGTATTATCTGATACGGCATTTTTATTTGACTTTCAATATATAAAGGATATATCTATTTAAATTTCTATAAAAATCAACACTTGCTATATATCTGTTTTTTATCATTATAATCTATTGATAATATAATACTTATATGATATATTTTTTAATGAACTTTATGTTGATTATCACTAACTTTGTTGATTATATTTAAATATTGATTTTGAGGTGTTTTTGTTGAAGAAAATTATTTCTTTGATTTTATCGTTGATAATGATTACAACTTCCGTCTCATGGGGGCTTATTTCTTATGCAGTTGAAGATAATGATGAAATATCAATATATGATTTCGCTGATGATTTGTCTGCACTTTTAAGAAATTATAATGAACACTCCAACACGGACGAACAGGTTATGGAGGATGTTGTCATAACTGTCGATAAGTTTTTCACAGGAACAAGTATCTCTGAAAAGGAAGCGTTAGCTTTACAAAATTTTGAAACAAGAAGACTTATTGTAAAATCCTCTCAGGAAATAGATTATCAAGGTGCAGTTGATTGTGTAAGTGGTTATAATGACTTGTATATATTGCAATATGATAGTGCCGTAACTGCAAAGAATGCTTACAACTTTTATCTAACATTGGATTATGTGGAGTATGTTGAGCCTGATATCATTATGTCAGCACAAAACGACCTGGAATTCCCTGACAATTTTATTCCTGAAATTATCGAACCAGAAGGCTCTGCTTCGGAGGTTTTTGACTGGTTGAGCAATAAAATAGGATTCAATGATATAAAGGAAGCCTTGGCAGAAAGAATGAAAGAAGATTATGTCTTAGTAGCAGTTCTGGATAGCGGTGTGGATACTGACCACGATTTGTTAAAGGATAGAATCGTTGATAGCGGTGTGAATCTTAGTGGTACAGGAATCATTGATAGTTGTGAAGACGACTATGGTCATGGTACTCATGTTGCAGGAATTATCGCTTCAAATACACTTAATAATGTTGTAATTAGACCATATAAAATTCTTAATGATATGGGTAATGGCTCATTAAGTGCAATTTCTGCTGCTGTTGATATGGCAGTTGCAGATGGTGCTGATATTATCAATATGAGCCTTACAGCTAAAGGTGAAAGTGAAAGATTATCAGAAGCAGTTAATAATGCTGTTGCTAATAATGTAAATGTTGTTGTTGCGGCAGGAAACAATAAAGCCGACCTTGATAAGGTGTACTATACTCCTGCGTGTATTGAATCAGCAATAACAGTTAGTGCTACTGATAAAGAAGATAAATTAGCAAGTTTTTCTAACTATGATGGAACAATTGATATTGCTGCACCTGGTACAGAAATCAAGAGTAGTTACCTTAACAATGCATATGCAATTCTCAATGGTACATCAATGGCAGCACCTCAGGTTGTAGCAGGTCTCGCTATATTAAAAACAGTATTCTCTAATTTATCTGCGGCAGAATGTGAAAACAGACTTGAAAAGTATGCCATTAGATTATTTGAGAATTCAGGTGAAAATCACTTTGGTGCTGGATTGTTATTTTTGAGGTATTTATTGGATGAAAAACCAACCACATCTAACCCAGTATTCAACGTTGAAAGTTGCACATTTTCAAAAAACTTTGAATTAGAAATAACTTGTCCAGAAGATGCAACAATTTATTACGGACTTGGCAGAATTGGCGACGATAGTTATGAAAAGTGGTTTGATTTTGGTGAGTACTCTAATCCAATAACAATTTCCGTGGATACAAAGGTTGTTGCAATTGCAATTGCAAAAGGAAAAAATCCTAGTAACTTTGTAACAGCATCTTATGATAGAGCTGTTGATAAGGAAGAGGATAACTATGAAATAAATGTGTTGGGTTATATTACTGCCTATTATGGAAATGAAACCTATTTAATCGTGCCCGAAAAAATAAAAGGTAAAACAGTAAAAGGAATTGCATCCTCTGCTTTTGAGGGTGATTTTAGAATCGAATCGGTCATTTTACCGGATACAGCAACAAAGATTAACAGCAAAGCATTTAAAGGTTGCACTGCACTTTCCTTTGTGACAGGTAACAATATAACTGATATTGGTACAAGTGCTTTTGAGGGTAGTTCAATTGACATGGTTAGTTTCCCCAAAGTGAAAACTGTCGGATATAAGGCCTTTTCGGAGTGCTCACAATTATCAACGATATCCATGCCAAAAGTTGAAATTTTAAGCGACTACGCATTCCAAAAAACACCTGAACTTGTAGAGTTTTCATCTGATACCATAACTTATATTGGTAATGCTGCATTCTCTGAATCGGGAGTTCAGTCTGTTACTTTGACAAGCGTAACATCAATGGCTTTGAATGTATTTTCAGATTGTGAAAATCTTGTTTCTGCGTCTATTCCTCAACTTACTGATTTAAGTATTGGCACATTTAAAAATTGCACAGGGTTAAAGAATGTTGATATACCTTTATTGACAAAAATAGGTGCAAATGCATTCAGAAATACTGGTTTGGAAACATATTTTGGCAGATATGTTGAAACAATAGGAAATCATGCTTTTGCGGAAAGTACATGTCTTGCGAGTGTTATTCTTCCTATGACAACCTCGTCTGGTACAAACGCTTTTGCTAGTTGTACTGATTTGCAGGTTGTTATGCTTCCTTCCATGGTTGAGTTGAATAGCAACAGTTTCTATAACTGCACTAAACTAAAATCTCTTTATTTACCTTCAGTAAAAACTGTAGGTTTAACGGCTTTTAAAGATAGTTCTATAGAATACTTAAGATTTAACTGTGTAGAAGACATTAAGAGCCTTCCTGATACATTAAAGGGTCTTGTTCTTCCAAGTACGGTGACATCTATTACAGCAAAAACACCTAAAACAGATTTTGTTGTCTATGGATATGAAAATACTTATGCCCAACAATATGCTGTTAATAATAACAAGGAGTTTCAGACTGTTCCTGTCATTTTAAATGAAACAGGAGAACAGGTTAATCCTGACGATACATACATAGTTGTTTATGTTATGGGGTTTGATTGTACATATCAATGGTACAAAAACAATGAAATCTCTAACGAAGGTGGAACACCAATTGACGGTGCAACATTCTTCTACTATGAGCCTTCTGCTGAAGATAACGCAGTTGCATATTATTGTGTAATTACAAGTAATGATGGTGTTAATACTAGCTCGATTGTAACAAAACCAATTGTGAATCTACCAGAATATAGACCTGCAGATTTATCTAAATACAATGAGGCTGTGGAGAAAGTTGAATCATTAGATAGAGAATCTGTGGATGAAAATTTACTTGCAGAATTGGATGATTTGTTAAAGATTGATGTTTCAGCCTTGACCTATGACAATCAGTATATAGTTGATTCTATTGTTGAAGAAATTGAATTTATCTTGTACGAAGTTGAAAATGGAATTATGATTGGTGATGTGAACCATGACCATAAAATTAGTGCCTATGATGCACGTATGGTGTTGCAATTTGCTGCAGGTACAGTTATTCCATCAAAACAGCAACAAAGACTATCGGATATGAATGGCGATGGTAAGGTGACTGCTATCGATGCCCGACAGATATTAACTCATTGTATTGATTCATAACAAAAAGCCTTGGAAATTTCCAAGGCTTTGTTTATTATAATTCTTCAATTATTTTCTCGATATTCTCGTCGGAGTATTCAATCTCCGATGAGTACATTCTAGTGTATTCAATAATATCTTCAAATTGAATGTTCCCATATTTGGCAATATGGTATTTGCATATTTGTGAAATAAAAAAAGTGCTGAAAACAGAGAATTTAATTTTTCCTTCGTCCATTTCATCAAGATGCCTATAAATAAAATAGAGAAGTAACTTTTCAAATATTACATCATAATCTATGGAAAGTGTAGTGTTTTCAAAATCAATTTCTTTCAAGTCACATAAAAGATTTGTCCAGCTATCATCAAGTCTTTCAAGTGAAAGATAGAAATCCACCCATTCATAAAAATTTTTATTTTTGATTTCTACATTGTTATTCTTGAGTAAAGCAGTTGTTTTTTCTTCAAGTGTGTATTTTTCGTTTTGTAGCTCGATAAGGATACATTCTTTTTGTTTTAAGAAGTCATCATCAAAAATATCGGTTGAATCTTCATTTGAAATTGTCAATTCAAATTTTTCTTTTTGTCCAAGAATAATTCTTCCAGCTTCTTCACAGCAAAGACCTAATCCTATTTCAGTGGCTTCGTCATAAAAATTTCTAAAACGTGGGTGGTCGCTACAAATCTGACAAAGAGCGTCTTCACCTAAATTAAGTATTATGTCACAAAGGTTGTTCTTATTTAAAAATGCACAACGTCCTTTTCCATCAAGACGGAAACCGGCACAACCATCGTTTAATACAATATCATTCTTAAATCTTTTACTGAATTTTCCTTTTATGGTTTGATAATATTCATATGTATCTTCGTCAATGTCAATTTCCCAACCGATACAGCAATTATGTTTGCATTTCTCGGCAATACATTTAAAATTTTTATAATAGTTAGGCGTATAAAGTTTCATATCGTTTCTCCATAATTGTTATGTACCCATTATAGAGCATGATGGTTATTTATTCAATGCGAAATATTGACATTTTTATGGTTTTTGTTATATATTTACTTAATATTAAATTCATAATAAATTCTTGCTAGACATTTGAGGTGTAGTATGACATTTTTACTTGTAATAATTTATATAGTTTTTGTTTCTCTTGGTTTGCCTGATTCCTTATTTGGTGTTGCTTGGCCAGTAATGCATCTTGATTTCGGAATAGCTGAAAGCTTTGCTTCAGTTTATGGTGTTATTATGGGTGTTTGTACAGGTGGTGTAAGCTTTGTTGCAGGTAAGCTTATCAGAAAATTCGGCACAGGAAAGGTAACTTTTATATCTACAATACTTACAGTTGCAGGACTTTTCTTTATGAGTATATCACCCAATATTGTTGTACTTATGATAAGTTCTGTTATTCTTGGTTATGGTGCAGGAGTTATTGATACAGCACTTAATAATTTTGTATCCTTGCATTATAAAGCACAGCATATGAATTGGCTTCACGCTTGTTGGGGTGCAGGAGTTACTATAAGTCCCTTGATTATGTCTGTTTTTTTGACAGGTGAAATGGGCTCTTGGCGAAATGGGTATCGTGTAATTGCTCTTTTACAGTTGTCAATTGGTATAGTAATTGCTTTAACACTTGGTAAATGGAAAATTGTTAAAGAGGACTTTTCTAAGAATGAGTCGTCCGGACAACAAAAAAGTCTTTTTGAAATATTGAAAATTAAAGGTGTTGTAACGGGAATTCTTTCACAAGGTCTTTATTGTAGTATGGAATTTTTAATAGGTACTTGGGGTGCATCATATCTTGTAAATGTTCACTCTCTAATGCCTGATAAAGCTGCAAAATGGATTTCATTATATTTTTGTGGAATAATGGTTGGACGAATTATCTCAGGTTTTATTTCTATGAAGGCAACTGATAATATGATGATTCGTGGTGGTATCGTTGTTTCTTGTATGGGTATGATTCTGTTATCCCTACCGTTAGGCGAAATTTCATTTTTTGGGTTACTTCTTATTGGTGTTGGTTTTGGTCCAATATTCCCAAGTGTTCTCCACAGTGTCCCTGACAGATTTGGTAAAGAATATTCTGCTGACATAACAGGCTTCCACATGGGTGGCGCCTATGGTATAGGTTTTGGAGTTCAGCTCATTTTTGGTTTTGTAGCTACTGCTACAACATTTAAAATTACAACATTTGTTTTGTTAGCACTTGTTGTGGCACTCTTTATAGTGAACGAAATAACAATATCTTTGACTCGAAAAAAATAATTGTTTACGAAGTACATATAATAATCAAAAGATTAAAAAGGACGTGATTATTATGTGTACTTCAATTTCGTTTTTAACGAAAAATCACTATTTTGGCAGAACACTTGATATGGATTTTTCATATGGTGAAAATGTGATTATAACTCCTCGAAAATACCCGTTAAAATTCCGCATGACAAATGAATTAAAAGAGCATTTTGCCATCATTGGTATAGGAATTCTTGAAGAAAATTATCCTCTTTACTATGATGCAACAAATGAAAAAGGGTTATCAATGGCAGGACTTAACTTTCCAGTAAGTGCAGTCTATTATGATACTGTAAATGATAAAAATAATATAGGCGCATTTGAATTGATTCCTTGGATATTGAGCCAATGTACATCAGTAAACGAAGCAAGAGATTTATTGATGAATACTAATGTAGTAAATATTGATTTTAATGATAAATATAAAAATACACCTTTGCATTGGATGATAAGTGATAAAGATTATTCAATCACGCTTGAGTGTGTTCAGGAAGGAATGAAAATCTACTATAATCCAGTTCATGTTTTGACAAATAACCCTGAGTTTCCAATGCAGATTTTTAATTTGAATAATTATATAAATATTACTCGTGAAGAGCCTGAAACTCGTTTTGCAGAGGGCTTTGACTTGAATAAATATAGCAGGGGAATGGGTGCATTGGGACTTCCTGGTGATTTATCTTCAATGTCACGATTTGTCAGAGCATCATTCACTAGATTAAACTCTATTTGTGGTGATAGTGAAAGTGAGAGCATAAGCCAATTTTTTCATATTCTTGATTCTGTTTCACAAACTCAAGGCTGTGTTAAAACAGAAAATGGTTTTGATAGAACTATTTACTCATCTTGTTGCAATACAGATAAAGGGATTTACTATTACAAGACATATAATAATAGTCAAATTTCAGCGGTCAATATGTATAATGAAAATCTTGACAATAATAGATTAATAACTTATAATTTCAACACAGAACAACAATTTTATTTTCATAATTAACTGCCACCGGGTAGTGAGATGCAGTGCATCCGCTTAATACATCGTTAGGTCTTTGAAGATGTATTAGTGGATGCTATTTTTTTGAGGTAGGTATGGATAAAATCTTTAAGTATTTTACGAAATTTGAAATAGGATTATGGATAGTTTCAATTTCCATGATAGTAATTTCATTCTTAATCTTTGATAAAGAAAGCTATCTAGTTTTAATAGCATCAATTATTGGTGCGACATTTTTGATTTTTAATGCTAAAGGCAATCCCATAGGTCAGTTTTTAACTGTTGTTTTCAGTGTGTTATATGCCATAATTTCATATAGTTTTTCTTATTATGGTGAGATGATTACCTATATGGGAATGACAATGCCAATGGCGTGTATTGCCCTTGTTTCATGGATAAAAAATCCGTATAAAAATAATAAGACAGAGGTAAAAGTTAATAAAATTTCAAAAATGGAATTTATATTTATGAGTTTTCTGACGATACTTGTTACCATAATTTTTTATTTCATATTGGATTTCTTTAATACAACTAATCTGATTCCAAGCACATTGTCGGTAACAACAAGTTTTCTGGCAGCATATCTTACATTCAGAAGAAGTCCATATTTCGCATTAGCTTATGCAACCAATGACTTGGTTTTAATTATTCTGTGGTTATTGGCATCAATAGAAGATAAAACATACCTTTCTGTTGTAATATGCTTTGTTGTATTCTTTGTAAACGATATGTATGGTTTTGTTAATTGGAAAAAAATTGAGAAAAGACAAAAAGATAATATGTAAAAGAAACCGATGCTACAATTTGTAACATCGGTATTTTTTATCTGTTTCCGCTTACTGCATCGCCAATTCCTTCTGCAAAGTCTGATGCGGCTTCTCCTGCACCTTGGAATAAATCTGAAGCTGCTTCACCAGCACCATTTGCAGCATCGCCCACAGCGTCTCCTGCGTTAGTCATTCCGTTATTATTTTGAGAGTTGTTTTCCTTGTTGTTTGTTGTGTTTTCTGTTCTGTTTTCTGTTGTATTAGATGTGTCTTTTTCAGTTATTTTGCCATCTTCTACATTGTTACAACCTGCAAAGAACAAACAAGTGAAAACTGTTACAATAATGGTAACGATAATTGCTTTTTTCATATTAATTTCCTCCTAAAAAAAGTTGTGTTAATATTATTTCATATAATTTTAAAATTATTCTATTTGGTTAATACTCCACCATCACTATAAAGAAGAATTAGAATATTGTCTTCTTCACCTGTATGACAATCAATATAAATTAATAATTCTTTATTATCCTTCGTCTTACAGTGGAATTCGTAGCATAATTGCTCTGTTTGCCATTCTGTTGGAATTACACAGACTTGTGTATCTATAATTTGTAGTTGATTATTAATGGATTTTGCAGCAACTTCTTTTGAAATACTTGGTGTTAAATCATTTCTTTCACTGTGATTTGTAATATAACCTGTGGCATCAAAAGAAAGCACATTACCATTCCCAAGACTTACACTCACTTTTATTAAATCTGGATACAGAATAATATCGTTTTGAGTCGCTGCAAAATTTATTGTGCATACTCCATCTTCTGTGAAATAATAACTTTCTTTCATGTTTTTATATCCGATTTTTTCAAGATATTCTTTTGCCTTATCGATAACATCATCAGGTTTTAACTGTATTTCGCCGACAAATTCAGAATTTATCATATAACAAGGTTTGCCACCATTTTTTGTTATTGCAACTGTACAATTTTCACTTTCAAATACATAACAGGGGATAGTGCCTTCTTCAGTATGAGAAAAATATAAATTGTCTTTTTCTTTAGAACACACACTTTCTGCAATATACTTAGCATCTTCTTTTGACACTGCTTTTAATCCTTCAAGATAAATTGCCTTGCCGTTAACTAAATGGTCTGAAAATGGCCCATCATATATGAGCGATGGCATATCTGTAAGAGTTTGTTCAGTATCCTCAAAGCCCTGACTGAAAGTGGTGAAATCATTATTTGCTTTTTGTGATAAGGTTGAATTGATTTTTTCAAAAGAAAAATTACCATTTTGCATATTATGACAAAGAATATTTATTTCTTCATTAAGATTATTACAGTAATTGTAGAGGTCGGAGAGTTGCTTTCTTTCTTCATCAGTTAGACTTTCACCACGTGAACTTTTTCTTTCCAGTGACATAACAAATTCTCCAACCTGTGACAAAAACTTATATGTGTTGCTGATAGCCTCATAATCTGTTGGAAGGAGGGACAAGTTGTTTTTAGCACCTGATGATTCACGCCACAATTCCGTGGATAACTTGGATAACATAGAAGGTGTGTTAACATAAATTACTTTTTCAAGATTAACTGAAATGTTGTTAAGATTTTCGTCAAGAGCAACTAGTGCCATTTGTTTTGTCAGTAGAGCTTCACGTTCAAACTTATTTGCTTTAACTGTCTGAGTAATACAGAAGATACCTAAAACAAGAAATAATGCGGTTAAATATAGAATAATTCTAGCTCTTTTTCGTATTGAATAAGCCTTTCTTTCCATAAAAAATTACTCCCTTAATCATTTGGAAATATTGTTTACAAAAAATTCAAAAAATATACTCTAAAAAATTGCAAATTATATTTGCCAAATGTCTGTTTTTGTAGTATAATTACTGTGTTTAACTATGCAAAATGGGGGAAGAATGTGTGAATGTTTATCTAGATAACAGTGCTACAACAAAACCATGCGAAAAAGCAGTAAAAAAAGCACTTGAAATGATGAATGAAAACTTTGGAAATCCCTCATCACTTCACTATTGTGGATATAATGCAAAGAAAGAACTTGATAGTGCCAGACGAACTATTTCTGCGTTTTTAGGTTGTGAAAACAATGAAATTTTTTTCACAACGAGTGGAACAATTGCGAATCATACTGCGATTTTAGGTACTGCAAAGGCAAGACGACGTGAAGGTAAAAAAGTCATTACAACATTATTAGAACATCCAAGTGTTATAAAGCATTTTGATGCACTTGCCGAGCAAGGCTATGATGTTGTATATCTTAAACCTGATAGTAATGGCAAAATCAACCTTGATGAACTCTCAAATGCTATTGATGAAAACACAGTTTTAGTAAGTGTAATGGCAGTTAATAATGAGGTAGGTTCCATTCAGGAAATATCAAAAATTAAGGGTATAATCAAAGATAAAAAATCAAAAGCATATTTCCATTGTGATGCTGTTCAAGCATTTGGTAAAATTGTTCTTAAACCTAAGAAACTTGGTATTGACCTTATGAGTATGAGTGCTCATAAAATCCATGGTATAAAAGGTGCAGGTGCCTTGTTTGTAAATAACGGCATTCGTATTCTTCCAAGTATAGTTGGTGGTGGTCAGGAAAATGGTCTTGTTTCAGGTACTGAAGCAATGCCTGCGATTTGTGCATTTGCAGAGGCTGTAAATGACATAGGTAATGTTCAAAAAAATCTTGATTATGTTTCTTCAGTTAAGAATTACTTTGTGGAGAAAATAGTTGATATTGATAAAGTCCAAATCAATTCACCAAGTGATGCTTTGCCATATATTATCAACATTTCAGTTGAGGGTGTTCCATCACAGGTTATGCTTAATTCGCTCTCGTCAATGGGTATTTGTGTTTCTGCAGGTTCTGCTTGTGCAAAGGGACATAGGAGCGAAGTTTTAACAGCAATGGGTGTGTCATCAAAAGGTATTGACAGTGCAATCCGTATTAGTTTGTCAAAAACTACCACGGAAAATGATATGGATTTATTGTATAATGGAATAAAGGAAACAGTTAATCGTGTTAGGAGATAATGATGAAAGAAATCATACTTATTAAAAATGGTGAGTTAGCACTTAAAGGTTTAAACCGCTCAACATTTGAAGATATTTTAATTAAGAATATTCGTAAAAGAATTAAACCTCTTGGTGAGTTTGAATATAGAAAAGAACAGTCCACAATTTCTGTTGTACCTATGGAAGATTACATAGATATGGATGAAGTTAGTGACAGAATCAGCCGAGTTTTTGGTATTGCAGCATATTCAAGAGCATTACAAGTGGAAAAAGATATGTCAGTTATACTCCAGAATGCACCTGATTATCTTGCAGAGCAGTTAAAGGAAGCAAAAACATTTAAGGTAGAAGGCAAACGTTCAGATAAAAAGTTTCCATTAAAGTCACCGGAGATTTCAGCTGAAGTTGGTGGAGCAATTTTAAGTGAATTCCCACACCTTAGAGTTGATGTTAAAAATCCTGATATTCTTGTTACTATTGAAATTAGAGAAAAGTTTGCATTTATTCGTGGTAACCAGACTAAGGGTGCAGGTGGTATGCCAACAGGTACAGCAGGTAAAGCCTCAATACTTATTTCAGGTGGTATTGACAGTCCAGTTGCCGCATATATGATGGCAAAGCGTGGACTTGTGCTTAATGCAATTCACTTTGCTTCACCACCATATACTTCACCACAGTCAGAAGAGAAAGTTCATAATCTTCTTCGTAAGGTTTCAAGATATAGTGGCAATATTTGTTTGTTTACAGTTGGATTTACTGAAATTCAGGAAGAAATCAGAGATAAATGTCCTGAAGAATTGTTCACACTTATTATGCGTCGTTTTATGATGAGAATATCACAACGTATTGCAGAAAGAGAAGATAGTAAAGCACTTATAACAGGTGAAAGTCTTGGTCAAGTTGCCAGTCAGACACTCAATGCGTTGGCTTGTACAGATGCAGTTTGTGAAATGCCAGTTTTCAGACCTTTAATTGGTCTTGATAAAGAAGAAATTATTAAGGTTTCAAGAAAAATTGATACTTTCGATATTTCAATAGAACCTTATGAGGATTGTTGTACGGTGTTTACACCTAAACACCCAAAAACAAAGCCACAAATATCAATTATTGAAACTGCTGAACAGGCTCTTGATGTTGAGGGCTTAATCAATAGAGCAGTAGAAGGTGTCACAATCAATAACATCTGTTTTTAGGAGTAAGGGATGAAACTTGAAGATAAGATTGTTAGACTATTAAGTGAAAAAGGACTTGTAATGGCTTGTGCCGAGTCCTGTACAGGTGGTTTAATAGCAAAAAGAATTACCGATGTTAGCGGCTCATCTGCAGTTTTTAATTGCTGTGTAGTAAGTTACAGTAATGACATTAAGGAAAAGATTTTAGGAGTTAGCCACGAAACACTCGTACAGTATGGTGCGGTTAGTGAACAAACTGTTCGTGAGATGGTAAGTGGGGTTTTGAAGCTCTCAGGTGCCGATGTTGCGGTATCTGTTTCTGGAATTGCAGGACCTAATTCCGATAATACAGAAAAACCGGTTGGTTTGATTTATATCGCAGTTTCTGATGGAACACAGACAATAGTTAAAAGATTAAATAATCATTTTGATAATGATGTTAGAAACAATAACAGAACAAGTGCTGCGGATGAAGCACTTAATATGATGATTTCTCTGATAGGGGACTAAAATGAGCAATAAAGCAAAAAACATAGTCAGAAATATTATTCTTGTAATTTGTATAATTTCTTTTTTAGGTTCTGCTGTATTTTTATTACAATACTATTTAATTCTTCCTCAAAGTGAAAAAAATGTTTATGAAGACTTGCGTGAAATAAATTCGAAGATGGAGCAGGAAATTGACCCTAATATTCCTATCAGTCAATTAAAACCCGACTATTCTGCAGCAATTGAAATAAATGATGAAACGGTTGCATGGGTTAAAATTCCAGGTACAACTATTGACTATCCAGTAGTACAACATCCTGACGATGCAAATCTGGGTGCAGATAATTATTATTATCTTAATCATAATTTTGAGAAAAAAAGGTCTATTGGTGGAGCGGTTTTCTTAGATTATAGAAATAATGCAACTACTCTTGATACCAATACGATTATATGGGGACATAATGTTTATAACAAAAATAGAATGGAGCCTATTTTATCTGATTTAGACCAATATGAAGATGTTAATTTCTATAAAGAACATCCAGTTATTGAGTTTAATACACTAGAAAAGTTTTACAAATGGAAAATCTGTGCAGTTTTTGTAACTAATCAAAAAGATAAAGATGATAATGGCTATGTTTTTAATTTCTTTTATCCCCATATTAATGGCGAAAATTTTGATGGTTATATAAATGAAATAAATAAGCGTACACTTTATCATACGGGTGTTGATGTTAATAAAGATGATAAATTTCTTACGCTTATAACATGTTATCGAGGATTTGATACATCTGATTACAGAGCACCATCTTACATTGTTGTAGTTGCTCGTCAGGTTAGAGAAAATGAAGAAACAACAGTTGATACATCTGCTGTAACTCCAAATAAAAACCCTAAATATCCTCAAATATACTATGATAAATATGGTTTAACAAACCCATATATAAATGATGAAAAATGGTACCCTGCGGAGGTGTAAATATATATGAGTAATGAAAATAAAAAGAATGATGCACTTTCATTTGAAGACTTGAAAAAGCAACTAGGTATGACTGATTCAAAGAAGGAACAAAAACAAGAGGCTAAAAAAACAAATGATGAAAAAGTTGTAGAAGTAGTTGAAGAAAAGACAGAGTCTGTAGAAAAAGCATCAGAAGTCAATAATAAAAAGCCAGAAAAAGTATCTAAATTTCTGGATAAAGAAGAAAACTTCATCGACATAACAGCACAGTTTGTTACTGAGGATGACGAAACAGAAGAAGAGAATAAAGAGGAGAAAAAGAAACCAAAACAGAAAAGTGTTCAGAAAAAGAGAGTTCGAACATTTAATGAAATTTTTTCAGATTTCTTTAAAGGTTTCATTCCATTAAAGAAGGATAGTGCAAAAGAGAAAGTTCGTAAAATCGTTATGGATATTTCTTTAATCGCAATCATCACTTGTCTTGTGGCTTTTGCTAAGTACTTTGTGGAGTATCGTCAACAAATTTCTTTGCAAAATGATTTGAAAGGTCAAATTGTTGATTCTGGTAGCATGAGTGAAGACCAGATTAATCAAGCATGGCAAGAATTATATGCAAAATTCCCTGATATTAAATTCCCAAGTGGAATGAAACCGGACTATGCGTACTTATATGCAACGAATGATGATTTTGTGGGTTGGTTGACTATTGAAAACACAAATCTTGATGTTCAAATTGTTCAATATGGTGACAATGATTACTATCTTTACAGAGATTTCTATGAAAAGGGTAGTAGATATGGTACTCCATATATGGATTATAGAAATGACCCCAAGGATTTAGATGACAACACCGTCATATATGGGCATCATATGAATGATGGTCTTATGTTCTCAAATCTTGATAAATACAAGACACTTGAGGGTTATAAGGAATCACCAGTCATAAATTTCAGCACATTGTATGCGGATTATCAATTCAAGGTTGTTGCTGTTATGATTTCTACTGGTAATACTGCAGATAATGGTGGCTTTAACTACATGATTTCCAATTTCTCATCTGACGATAAGTTCAATAGTTATATAAGTGAAATTAGAATGAGAAGTCTTATCAATACAAATGTTACAGTTAATCCTGATGATAAACTTATTACTCTTGTAACATGCTCACATGATTTCGACGATGCAAGACTTGTTGTAGTTGGAAGAATGGTTCGTGAAGGTGAAGATGCGTCTGTTGATGTTAATGGTGCAACACTTAATCCGGAGCCTAAATATCCACAGGCATGGTATGATAAAAAGGGAAAAGAAAATCCATATGCCAGCTGATTGATGTGGATTCTGAGATAACGGGAAGAAAGAGGTAATTAAAATGAAGGCAAAATTATTGTCACTTAATATTGACAAGAGTATGTCTTTTTCACGTTTTCAAGCACGTCTTGACAGTAGCTTGAAGACATATACAGGGGACAATCTTAAAATCGAACAGTATGAAAATATAAGAGAAATGTTTAGTGCATTACAAGAAGCCTTAGAAAGTGAGGAACTTATAGTTGCTGCTGTCGATGTTAAGAATTATTTGAAATTCAAGAATGCATTGATTCAGGCATTTGGTGGGGATGCTGTTTACGACCCTGCAGTGCTCAATAAAATGGAAAAGATGGTTGAAGTAAATGACCAAATCAGAAAAGCATTTGCAGTATTTCCAGAAAGTGCAACTGTGTTTGCATCTGAAGATGGATTGTATTCAGGTTTTGGTCTTGAAAATGGTTCACAATGCATTTTGTGTCTTCCAATTGATAATAACAGAATTGATGCGATTTTAAGAAATGGAGTAATACCATTTTTGTCAGGTTCATTTGCACCAGTAGAAAATGAAACAGTAGATTCAAGGGTACAGAACGTTTACAACCAGAAGGTTTCAGTTGCTGTTAAAAGAATTCTTGATTCAAACTCTGTTGTTGCAGTTAATGGAACAACAAATGCAGAAACATTGAAAAGCTGTGGAGACTCAGTTGAAGGATTTAGCGATGCATTTGTATTTACACCTCATGTAGAGGATAAGGGTAATGTTAATGCTACAGAATATGCTGCACAACTTGCAAAGGTTAGCCTCGATTTATCTGCTGCAAATATTGGCGCATGTATCAGTGAAATTTATACATCGGGTGATGTTAAATACTTGTGTATTGCAGTTGCAAATGAACAGTCTGCGATTGTAAGAAAACTTTATATGGCAGAGAATGAAACAGAATCCGCTTTTGTTGAAAGTGCAGCGATTGAACTTATTGAACTTGTTAGCGAAAAGGCTATGGGTATCAGAAGCGTTGGAATTGAAATAAATGATGCTCCAATTAGTGAAAATGCTATTACAGAAAAAGATAAAAAGGCTGTAGGTAAAAAGCCATTGATTGTTCTTGCTGTTTTGTTGAGTCTTGTTGTTCTTGCTTGTGTGGCATTGGGTATTATTTATGTTGTTCAAGGTGAAGATGGATGGTTAGCAAATCTGTTTAACTCAAAGTCAGAAAAAGAAGAAACAACAGTGGCTACTGATGATAATGATTTTGTTATAGATGAAGAACCAGATAATTCAGTTCCTGAAGAAGTTGTAAAGAAGCTTACTATTTCCGACTATATTATTAGTGAGTTCATTTCAGTAACTATGCAAAATCCACCTATTCCATCTAGCATAAGTACACCTCCAAGCGTGATTACCGTAAATGGTGAACATTATGATGCAAAAGAGGCTATAGCAAGACTTATTTCTGCTGAGATTGATGTTACTAATTATGAACCAGAGGCTGTAAAAGCACATGCAGTTGCAATATACAGTTTTCTTAAATACAGAAATAATGGTTATTCTATTGACAATGTTGTTATAGGTGATACTTTTTCTGATGATATTTTGAAACTTGTTGAATCAGTTTTCGGAGAGTTTGTTGCAATAGATAATAATGTTGTAATCACACCATATCACAATATGTCCGTTGGTCGCACATTGAATGTTTCAGGAAGGTTACCATACCTCACTTCGGTTAAAGCACCTGCTGGTTCACCTGAAATGAATTCAGAAAACAATAAAGTTGTAACGAAAATCACTGTTGATGAAATGAAGAAAAAATTACTTGAGTTTGATAAGAATATTACTTTATCTGACGACCCAAGTGAATGGATAGTTATTACATCACACGATTCAGCTGTTTCATCCAGTGTTGGCAATGTGGTTCAAATAAAAGTAGCTGGTGGAACATATGAAGGCCCAGTTTTGAGAAGTCTTATTTTAGGTGAAGAAATTCTTCCTTCAAGTTGCTGTACAATTCAGTATATTGAAGCTGAGGGTGTATTTGAAATTACTGCATATGGTAAAGGCTCTGGTATTGGAATGAGTCTTTCTGGTGCAGATTATATGGCTAAAAATGGCAAAGATTATAAAACAATTCTTACAACATATTATGTTGGTACAACAGTAGTTAAAGAGGGGTAATTTATTATGAAAATTTTGGTTACAGGTGGCGCAGGTTTTATTGGTTCACATACATGTGTTGAACTTTTAAATGCAGGGTATGAAATTGTAATTGTTGATAACCTTTACAATTCAAGCGAAAAATCACTTGATAGAGTTAAGGAATTAACAGGTAAGGATTTTGCATTCTATCCTTATGACATTCGTGATAAGGAAAATATGAGAAAAATCTTTGAAGACCATAAGATTGATGCGTGTATTCATTTTGCAGGTCTTAAGGCAGTTGGTGAAAGCTGTAGAGAACCATTGATGTATTATGATAATAATATTGGTGGTACATTAGCTCTCTGTGAGGTTATGGCTGAATATGGTTGCAAGAAAATTGTTTTCAGTTCATCTGCAACTGTTTATGGTAATAGCAATATTTCACCTCTTAAAGAAGATATGAAAACAGGTGGTACAACAAATCCATATGGTACAACAAAGTACATGATTGAGATTATTCTCGACGATTTCCATAAGGCTGATAAGGATTGGGGCGTAACACTTCTTCGTTACTTTAATCCAATCGGTGCACACAAGAGTGGTAGAATCGGTGAAAATCCAAATGGTATTCCAAATAACCTTATGCCATACATAACACAGGTTGCTATCGGTAAATTGCCTTATCTCAATGTTTTTGGTGATGATTATGATACTCACGACGGAACAGGTGTAAGAGACTATATCCACGTTGTTGACCTTGCTCTTGGACATGTTAAGGCAGTTGAAAAAATTCTTAAGGATGAACCTGCAGTTAATATTTATAACCTTGGTACAGGTAATGGTTATAGCGTTCTCGACATTGTTAAGGCTTTTGAACAGGCTTCAGGTCAGAAGATAGAATATAAAATTGCACCTCGTCGTCCTGGTGACCTTGATGTTTGCTATTCTGATGCATCAAAGGCATTCAACGAACTTGGTTGGAAAGCAGAACGTGAACTTTTAGAAATGTGCGAAGACTCATGGAGATGGCAGAGCAATAATCCAAACGGATTTGATGACTAATTTATGAGAGTTTTTGATTTTGACAATACCATTTATGATGGTGAAAGCATTTTCGATATTTTTCTCTACTTTCTAAAAAAAGACTTTAAGAATATAATTAGATATGCACCAAAGTTTATTAAGGATTTTATCAGATATAAATTTGATAAAATTACTGTTGATGAAGCGATGGCAAGTTATGGTGCAGCTTTCAAGGATTATTGCCAAAAATACGATAATATCAATGATGAATTTGAAAAGTTTTGGGATATTAATCAAAAGAAATTAAAACAGTTTTACTTTGATATTCAACACGAGGATGATATTGTTGTTTCAGGCTGTCCATATTGTCTTTTGAAAATAATATGTGAGAGAATCGGAATAAAACATTACATTGGCTCAGATATAGACCCTATAAAAGGTGAAATAAACACTATTTGTTATAAAGAGCATAAATTGGAGGTTTTTCATTCAGTTTATGGTGATGTGATTATTGATGAGTTTTATACTGACTCAATGGCTGATAAGCCTATGATGGATATTTCAAAAAACGTCTTTTTTGTAGAGGGTAATAAAATCACTCAAATCAAAAAAGATGGTATTACAATTTAATAAATGTGAGTAAATTGGGCAGTTGCGCAAACTTAAGTTTGTGAGGAAAGTCCGAGCATCATACAGCAGGGTAACGGCTAACAGCCGCCGAGGGCGACCTTAGGGAAAGTGCA
>CALEIS010000153.1 GCA_937877675.1 uncultured Clostridia bacterium
CCACTTTAATTCGGTAGCTTTAAAATCGTAATTCATATATATAACCTTCTTTAAAAGATATTTTACTGTTTTAGTCTTCTGTGATAAGTTCACTGATGTCCACTTGTTTTGCGTCGCCCCAAAGGTGCTCTAAACTATAAAGTTCTCTCTGGTCAGGAGTGAAAACATGAGCAACAACTGTACCATAGTCAAGGAGAATCCAACCTGTTGATTTACCTTCAACATTTCTTGGCTCAACGCCTTGTTTTGTAAGTGCATCCTGAACTTCATCAGCTAAAGCACGAATGTGAGTACCTGATGTACCTGTTGCAATTACAAAATAGTCGGCAACTGCTGTAAGTTCTGTTATTTCAAGTGATTTTATATCAGTTGCCTTCTTACTGTCAAGAGTGGCAACAATATTTCTCATAAGTTCTGTTCTTTCCATTTATCTATTTATCCTTTCTGCAAGGTAATTATAAGCCTTAACTGTATCAATGTGAATTGGTCTGCATTTTCTTGCATTATCTTCAATGGTAAATGAAAGCCCACGCAAACAAGTCTTATCAAGACTCTCTTCTGCCATTGCTCTCACTTCTTTAACATCTGGATAATCTCTATCATCCGATGTTAAATCTGCAACATAAATGATTTTTTCAAGAAGTGACATATCTTCCTTGCCCGTTGTATGATAACGAACAGCTGAAAGTATTTCTTCATCTGTCACACCTAGTTCTGTTCGCAGATAAACTTCTCCTGCTACGGCATGTAGTGTAACAGTTATATTCTTTTCACTTTCAGAAAGTATTTGACCGTCACTCTCAATGATTTCAATCATTTTTTCAGCCGGTTCATATCTCATAATATCGTGAATGAGCCCTGCGGTATATGACTTGTCCCTATCTCCACCAAAAATATCAGCAAGATGCTGAGCTTTTTCTGCAACACAGATAGAATGATACAATCTCTGCGAAGTTAATCGTGTTTTAAGAATCTCAAGAAATTCCTTATTTCTTTCTGTATCCATATAATTTATGGCTCTCCATATATTCAATAATTTCAGGGTCAACGAGTCCATAAAGGCTCTTTTCATTATTTATTCTTTCCCTGATTTCGCTTGAACTTACCTCGTAAGCATCTAAAAGTGAAATATGTATATGCTTTCCATCAAGTTGAGGCATATAAACACCCAACTGTTCAAAGGCATACGCACGAAGTTTCTGAATATTCTCATCATTATCACGAGATGCTACACAAAGTGTGCATTGTTCAAGCAATTCCTTATGTTTATACCATTTATGGAAAATAAGGAACATATCTGAACCGATAATAAGATAAAGCTCGTCGTTAGGATATTTTTTTCTTAAATCTTCAACAGTGTAAATGGTGTAACTATCAGTTTCTCTGTCCATTTCCATTGTACTGATTTCAAATTTTGGATTATTGAACGCGATTTTGCACATAGCAAGACGGTCACGATTATCTGCCAAATCGTCACAACGCTTATGTGTAGGAACTTTATTAGGAATGATAATTACTTTATCAAGTTCAAGCTCCTCTGCCATTTTCTCAACCATTCTTACATGACCTTTATGAGGTGGGTTGAATGTGCCGCCAAAAATACCTATTTTCATCTTTTGTTCGCCTTCTTCTTTTTCTCGTCTTTATGAAGTTCAGGATTATATCTATAAAAAATCATACTGCCTCCGATAACACCAACACAATCACTGTTTGTTGCCTCGGCAAGTTTCTGTGCAATTTCTTTTGGTTTTTCAGGGCTTGTTTCTAAAAGAACTTTAATTTTAATGAGTTCTCTTGCTTTGAGTGCATCGTCAGTCTGTTTAATAAGTGCATCTGAAATGCCACCTTTACCAACCTGAAACAATGCAGGAAGAGAGTTTGCCTGTCCTCTCCAATATGCTCTTTCTTTACTTGTCATATTATTCTCCTAAATACTTTGGAAGTTCTTCCACAAATTTTCTTAATGCGTTTCCACGGTGACTAACTTTATCTTTTTCTTCTGCAGAAAGTTCACCGAAAGTTTTATCTCCTACAAGGAACACAGGGTCATAACCAAAACCACCATTACCTTGCACTTCGTGTGCAATTACACCTTCACAAGTACCACGAACTGTAAAACTTCTTCCGTCAGGGAAACAACAACAAACACAACTTACAAATCGTGCTGTTCTGTCTTCATCCGGAACATCTTTCATAAGACCTAAAAGTTTTTCATTATTCTTTGCATCGTTTCCGTGTTCACCACCGAAACGAGCAGAATAAACTCCAGGTGCACCGTCAAGAAAGTCAACCATAAGTCCTGAATCGTCTGCTACACAAACCATTCCACTTTCCTTACATCCGCTATCTGCCTTTAAAAAAGCATTTTCTTCAAATGTCTCACCAGTTTCATCAACATCTGAAAGTTCGATTCCTGCCATATCAGCAGTTAAAACATTTATCCCTAAAGGAGCAAGAATTCTTTGTAATTCTGCCTGTTTTTTCATATTATGAGTTGCGATTAAAAAGTCCAAAGAATCCCCTCTTTTCTTTCTTCTTAGGTTGCTCTTCTTCCTGTGGCTCTTCTTCTGCCTCAGGCTCTGCAACTTCTTCAATTATTTCGTCTTCAACTATTTCCTCAACTGGTTCTTCGATAATTTCTTCAACAGGCTCTTCTATAACTTCTTCAGCAATAGGAATAAACTCGTCCTCATCATCTTTATAGTCGATTCTATCAAACAATCCGTCGGCAAATGCCAAAGGCTTGAATGGTTGAAGGTCATCAATCTGTTCACCAACACCGATAAACTTAACAGCAATATCAAGTTCATTCTTAATAGCCAAAACAACACCACCACGAGCAGTACCATCGAGTTTTGTAAGCACGATACCTGTAATATCTGCAACTGACTTAAACTCTCTTGCCTGATTTACTGCATTCTGTCCTGTTGTTGCATCAAGCACCAACAAAACCTCACGGTCAGAATAAGGAAGCTCACGGTCGATAACTCTATAAATCTTGTTAAGCTCGTCCATAAGATTTTTCTTGTTGTGAAGACGACCCGCTGTATCAATAATGATAATTTCGTGGTCCCTTGCCTTTGCTGCATTAATTGTATCAAATACAACTGCTGCAGGGTCAGCACCTTCTTTATGCTTAACAATTTCAACACCTGAACGGTCTGCCCAGATTTGCAACTGGTCAATAGCAGCAGCACGGAAAGTATCGGCAGCACCTAAAATAACCTTTTTGCCCTGTGCCTTATACATGGCAGCCATTTTACCAATTGTTGTTGTTTTACCAACACCATTAACACCGATAACAAGGATGATTGATGGAACAGTAATAAGTCCCATATCCTCACCACCATAAAGCATTTCAGCAACGATTTCTTTAATCTGTTTACGGATAGCTTCGGCTCCTCTTATTTTACCTTTTGCAACTTCTTCACGAAGTCTTTCTGTAATTTCAACTGCAGTTGTAACACCAACATCACCCATTACAAGAATTTCTTCAAGTTCCTGATAAAGGTCATCTGTTACCTCTTCATCAAAGCTATCGAGCATATCGTCAATAGCTCCTGCCATTTTATTTCTTGTCTTTGTAAGACCAAAGTTAATCTTTTTGAAAATTCCCATAGTAATTTCCTTTCGAGAATTTATTTATAAATTATGCAAGACCAAGTTTTCTTGCCATCTCAGCTGTTTTAAGTTCAAGAATCTTAGATACGCCTTCTTCTTGCATTGTAACACCATAAAGCATATCTGCCTCTTCCATTGTACCACGACGATGAGTAATGAGAATAAACTGTGTATTCTTTGTCATTCTTCTTACATACTGAGCATAACGAACAACGTTAACGTCGTCAAGGGCTGCCTCAACCTCGTCGAAAATTACGAATGGTGCAGGTGTAACCTTAAGAATTGCAAAGAGAAGTGCAATCGCAGAAAGTCCCTTTTCACCACCTGAAAGCAGGTTGATATTCTGAACATTCTTACCCGGTGGTTGAACCTTAATTTCAATATCACATTCAAGGACATTCATTTCATCTTCAAGGACTAATTCTGCTTTACCACCACCGAAGAGTTCGGCAAATGTTTCACCAAATGAAACATTGATTTTCTGGAACTGTTCACGGAACTGAATACTCATTTTTGTTGTGAGCTCGTCAATGAGTTTAATAAGCTCTGCCTTTGATTTTTCAACATCACCGATTTGCTCTGACATAAATTCGTATCTTTCGGACACTTCTTTATATTCGTCAATAGCAGAAACGTTAACTGAACCAAGACCTCTGATTTCATTCTTTAATGCAGAAAGTCTTGTTCTTGCTTCACCGATATTTTCGATGACAATCTGTAATGCAATAGCTTCTCTTCTTGTCAACTGATATTCGTCATAGAGTTTTGAGTTATATTCCTCATACTCTGTAAGCATTGATGCTTTTCTTTCTTCAAGACGAACAAGCTCACCGCTGATTCTCTCTCTTTCAGAGGCTTTTTCTTTTTCAAGATTACGTAAATCTGTGCTTTCTTTTTCTAACTGTGCACGAGCTTCAAGCAATTCGTCAACATTTGTTCTTGCATCACCACACTGTTTACGAAGTTCGTCAGCAGATGCTTTCAAACTTTCAATATCCTTTGTAAGCCAAATGTTCTTATTCTTGAATGTTTCGATTTCCGCATCAAGTTCACTCAATCTGTCAGAGTGTGAGCCCTTGAGAATATTAAGACGACGAATATTGTCATCCGCTGACTCAATATCTTTTTCAAAACCGAGAATTTCAAGTCGAATTTGTTCTGCCTTTGCACCCAATTCTTCACGAACAAGTGAAAGACTTTCTCTGTCACCACTAACTGCTTCAAGGCTCTTTTCCTTTTCAGCAATTTCAGTTGTAAGTTCTTCTACTTTGTTCTTTGCCAAAGAACTGTCTGCATTTATTTTTTCAATTCTTTCGTTGAGTATTCTTTCTTCATCGAGCAATTCACTTACTCCACCTGAAGATGTTTCATACTGTTGAACAGCAAGGTTAAATTCACCTTCAAGACGGATTCTTTCTTCATTTGCTGAAAGAATATCGCCCTCAATACCATTAAGGTCGGCAACGGCAGATGCCAAATCTTCACTCAGCATTTTTTCCTGAATAAGGAGTGAATCCTTCTTACTCTTTAAATCATCAACAGATTTTGTAAGTTTTTCAATCTCGTTAGAACGACTTAACATTCCAACGCCCTGAGCCTTACTACCACCTGTCATTGAACCGCCAGCATTGATAACCTGACCGTCCAATGTAACGATTTTAAATCTGTTTTTATATTTCTTTGCCATAGCGATGGCAGAGTCCATATCTTCACAAACAACTGTTTTGCCAAGAAGATTTTCGATAATGTCACGGTACTGTTTGTCTGCACCAACAATGTCGGATGCAATACTCACAAAACCATAAGCATCGTCAAGGTCTTTTTCGTCAAGACTTCTTGATTTAATTGCAGTAAGTGGTAAGAATGTTGCACGACCACCACGAGACTCTTTAAGGAACGAAATTGCTCTTTTTGCATCGTTTTCGTTATCTACAACAATATTCTGAAGTGCAACGCCAAGAGCAGTTTCAACTGCTACGGAATATTTATCCTTAACAGTTATAAGCTGTGAAAGCGGTCCGTGAATACCATTTAATGCTCCTCGTTTGCTTTCTTTCATAACGCTACGAACAGAACCCTGATAGCCTTCCATATTCTTTTCAAGGTCATCAAGAATTCTGATTCGTTCATTCTTACGGTCGATTTCACTGTCAAGAGCAGAAATTTCTGCTTTTACCTTTTCACTCTTCTGAGTTCTTGTTTCAACCTTCATACGGTATCCATCAACCGCATTTTTATACTCGTTGATTTTTTCAACGCAATCGTCAAGTTCTTTCTTTGCACTGTTTTTCTTTTCTAAGAGTGCTAAAACAACTTCTTTACGATTGCCTAAAAGTTCGTCAATTGTTGCAATTCTTGTTTTGATTTCTTCAATCTGTGAGTTTGCAGTTTCGCTGATAACACGATTGTCTGCAAGACTTACTGTAAGGAGAGAAATCTCTTTTGCAAGTTCTGCAGCAACTGTTGCAAATTCATTGTTTTCAACCTGCAATTTCTCGATTTCTGCAATTTGTGCTTCAAGTTTTTTGTTTGCTTCTTCAAGACTTGCATATGATTTTGCTTTTTGCTCTTCTGTTTCTGCAATCTGCGCATCAAGGTCTGCATCATCTGTACTTGCAAGTAACTTGTCTTTTTCAAGTCTTTCAATAGACTCTGTATTATGTAAAATTGAGTTTTCGTAAACCTTTGCCTGTGCTTCAAGTTCGGCTGCCTGTTCTTCAAAATGAGATGTTGATGAACGAACCTCTTCAATCTTTACATTGATTTCGTGAGTCTTTTCAACAATGTCATTCATCTTCTGCTCAATTTCTTCAAGTTGTCTTTGAGCATCTTTGTACTGAACAGTTGATATATCAATTTTTCTGTCTTGTTCTTTTAATTTTTCCTGTGTCTTTTCAATATTGTGAAGCCAAATTCCAATTTCAAGGCTTTTTCTTTCTTCTGCAAGGACTAAAAATTTCTGTGCCTTTTCACTCTGTGTTTTAAGTGGACCCACACGACTTTCAAGTTCACTTAAAATATCTCTTAAACGAACAAGATTTTCTTCTGCCTGAGAAAGTCTTTTAAGAGCGTCATGTCTTTTATAACGGAAATGTGAAATTCCTGCTGCTTCTTCAAACATCTCACGGCGTTCACCTGATTTTGAAGAAATAAGCTCAGCAATTTTGCCCTGGCTGACCATTGAATAACCGTCACGACCAAGACCTGTATCCATAAACAATTCGTTGATGTCACGAAGTCTTACGCTTTCACCATTGATTTTATATTCACTATCACCACTACGATAGAAACGACGAGTGATATTTACTTCATCATTATCATTACCAAGTGTTCTGTCGGAATTATCAAGACAAAGAGTTACCTCCGCAAAACCAGTTGCCTTGCGAAGCTTTGTACCACTAAAAATAACATCTTCCATTTTTGAACCACGAAGGCTCTTTGTAGATTGTTCACCAAGCACCCAACGGACTGCGTCAGAAATATTACTCTTACCACTACCGTTAGGACCAACAACACCTGTTATTCCTTTATTAAATTGAAGTACAGTCTTATCAGGGCAGGATTTAAAGCCCTGCATTGTGATTGATTTTAATATCATTCCACATCTACCTCAATCTCATATCTTTCTAAATTTTCTTTACCCTTTATTATACAACTAAATCCTTGATTTTTCAATGCTTTTTCGTTTCTTTTCTGCTGTCCTTTTGCCTTTGAAAGGTCTTTATTTCGGACACAGATTATATATGTACAGTTTTTATCTTTTCCATCCAAATTTTCGAGTATTTTTTGCAAATAAATATATCCTTCACAGAGTTCTCTGAATGCAGGATGATACCCGCCACCAAGCATATCGCTTTCCACTGTTTCGCTACTGTGAAGACCTAGTTTAATAACCTTTATACCCTCATTTTCAAACATCTGTAAAAGCTCTGCACAAAGTGGCACACTTTCTTCTGCAGTTGGTGCTAGATATTCTCCTTTTTCATAAAGATTACCAAGATGAGTATTTTTAAGGACAACCGTGGGATAAATTCTCACTGTATCAGGTCTTAATTTTATGATTTCCTTTGCAGTTTGCATATCCTTTTGAAAATCACTTTTATAAAGTCCCGTCATCATCTGCAAACCAAGTTCAAATCCATATTCTTTTATGAGTTTAGATGCTCGTTTTACATCTTCGGATGTGTGACCTCTGTGATTAGCCAAAAGTACATCATCATCCATGCTCTGTGCACCCAATTCAATAGCAGTTACACCATAGTTTTTTAGGATTTCAAGCACCTCGTCATCAATGGCATCAGGTCGGGTTGACACCCTTATTCCCGCAAAAAAATGAGTATCTAAAAAATGCTTTGCGGCGGTTAAAAGAGAAATCATATAATCTCTTTCAATCGCCGTAAAACTGCCACCGAAAAATGCAATTTCTGTATTTTTCGGGTCAATATTATATTCTAATGCAGTAGTGACTGCTTTCTCCACATCCAAGGCTGTCGCAGGTACTGTTTGTCCGCTGATTGCCCTTTGATTACAGAAACTACAATCATTTGGACAACCCTTGTGTGGTACAAAAATGCTTATATTAGCATGGCTCATAATCCCATTAACTCCAATGCAGATTTTGCTGCTTGTTGCTCGGCTTTTTTCTTGCTTTTTCCCGTGCCACGACCGATTACATTACTGTTCATATGAATTTCCACAATGAATTCCTTGTTATGGTCAGGACCATTTTCACCAACAACAATGTATTCAAATTTCTCTGTTGGATTTTGTTGTAAAACCTCTTGAAGAGTACTCTTATAGTCCTTGAAAACAGGTTGTTCTTCTGCTGAAAGTTCAATAAATGGGAGAACAAATTTCTTTGCTTCTTCAATGCCACCATCAAGGTAAATTGCAGCAATTACTGCTTCAAAAGCGTCCGAAACAACTGATGGACGTTGTCTGCCACCTGTATGCTCTTCGCCTTTACCGAGAAGAATCATGTCGCCTAAATCAATTTTCTCTGCATATCCGAAAAGAGTTTTCTCACAAACGGCATAAGCACGTTTCTTTGTGAGTTCACCCTCTTGCTTATTTTTATAATGCTCAAAAAGGTATTCGGCAGTAATAAACCCTAAAACAGAGTCCCCTAAAAATTCAAGACGCTCATTGTCAAGTCCCGTACCCTTTTCATTAGCATAGGATGAGTGAGTCAATGCTCTTAAAAGCAAAGACTTATCTTTAAATTCATATCCGATTCGTCTTTCAAAATCAGTCATTTTCGTCACCTAAATTATTGTTTTTTGCAAATTCCCTGAGAGATTCCATTCCCCTTTGGGCTAACTGCATATATCGTTCTTGTTTATCTCTAATCTTCTCTTCTAATGGTGGTAAAACACCGAAATTTGCACCCATTGGTTGAAAATTCTTAACACTTTCGTCGCTTATGTATCGGCTCAAAGCACCAATCATAGTATCAACAGGAAGAACAACTGTTTCTTCACCTTTAAGTCGCTTTGCAAGGTTAATTCCTGCCATAAGACCACTTGCAGCAGACTCCATATACCCTTCTACACCTGTGATTTGTCCACCGAAGAATATAAGTGGATTACTTCTCAAACTGAAATCACCATTTAAAAGTCTTGGCGAATCAATAAATGTATTTCTATGCATTACCCCAAAACGTAAAAATTCAGCATTTTTAAGAGCAGGGAACATACTGAAAACTCTTTTCTGCTCACCGAATTTTAAGTTTGTCTGGAATCCTACAAGGTTATACATCGTGCCATCTTTATTCTCTTTACGGAGTTGAAGATTTGCCCATGGTCTATGACCTGTTCTAGGGTCAGTAAGACCAACAGGTTTAAGTGGACCATATCTCATTGTATCCTTGCCACGAGATGCTAAAACCTCAATAGGCATACAGCCTTCATAGACATCTTTTCTTTTGTCAAAAGAATGAACTTCAGCACTTTCAGCATTGATAATTGCCTCATAAAACGCCTCGTATTCTTCCTTATTCATAGGACAATTGATATAGTCAGCATCCCCACCACGGTCATATCTTGACTGTGTGAAAGCACATTCCATATCAATACTATCAGCACTTACAATCGGTGCTGCTGCATCATAGAAAGAGAGTCCGTTGCCACACATTTCACGAATTGTTTCGGAAAGAGCATCACTCGCCAAAGGTCCTGCACAAATTACTGTGCCATCATAGCCCTCGGGAAGAGTTGTAACCTCTTTTTCTATGATATTTATATTTTTATCATTTCTGATTTTTTCAGTAATGATTCTTGAAAATTCATGACGGTCAACTGCAAGTGCACCACCTGCTTCAACCTTACACTCATAAGCTGTTTCAACACAAATTGAGTTAAGATAAGCCATTTCGTGTTTTAAAAGACCTGCTGCAGAATTAAGTCTTTCTGCTTTTAAGGAGTTTGAGCATACCAATTCTGCAAGAGTATCCAATTTATGAGCAGGAGATTTTTTTGAAGGCTTCATCTCATACAAGTCAACCATTATTCCATTTCGTGACAAAGCACTTGCACATTCAACACCTGCAAGACCGCCACCAATAACAGCAACCTTCATTTATGCTTCCTCTTTTGTCTTTCTTTTTCTTTCAGCCTTTTTCTCAAAACCACAGCCATCGTTAAGGCAAACAACAATTCCGCCCTTACGCTTAAAGAGTGATTTTCCACATTGTGGACAAAGGTCATCAGTTGGTTTATCCCAAGTCATAAAGTTACATTCTGGGTAGTTGCCACAACCATAGAATGGGAAGCCTTTTTTAGACTTCTTTTCAATAACCTTGCCACCACAAACAGGGCAAGTTGCCTTTGTTTCAACAACTAATGGCTTTGTATTTTTACAGTCAGGGTATCCTGGACAAGCAAGGAATTTACCGAAACGACCTGATTTAATAACCATGTTTCTGCCACATTTGTCGCATTTAACATCAGTTTCATCTTCCTTGAGTTTAATCTTCTGACCCTGCATTTCTGCCTTTGCTTTATCAACAGTTGCAATAAAGTCACCATAAAACTCGTGAAGCATCTTAATATAATCAGTTTCACCACTTTCAACCATATCAAGCTGTGATTCCATACCTGCAGTAAATTTAACATTAACAATCTTTGAGAATTTGTCCTTTAAAAGCGCAGTAATTGCCTCACCTAATTCAGTAGGTTTCAACTGTTTCTGCTCACGGATAACATATTCTCTCTGTGTAATTGTTGAAATAATTGATGCATAAGTTGATGGACGACCTACACCTGTTTCTTCAAGTGCTTTGATGAGAGATGCTTCTGTATATCTTGCAGGTGGCTGTGTAAAATGCTGATTTCCTACAAGTTCCTTCATCTTTATTGAGTCGCCTTCGTTAATTTTTGGAAGTTTTGCTTCTTCTTCCTCATCCTCGTCAGTACCTGTTTCGTAAAGACATGTATAACCATCAAAACGAACTGAATAGCCATTTGCAACGAATGTTACAAATTTGCCATTTGCTTTATCTGTTTCATTTGCACCTATAATTTCTGCCTTAACAGTATCCTGAACGCAGTTTGCCATCAAAGATGCAACAAATCGTTTCCAGATAAGGTTATAGAGTTTATACTGGTCAGTTGTAAGGCTTGATTTTGCAACCTCAGGAGTAATAGCCATCATAGTTGGACGAATAGCCTCGTGACCATCCTGTGCATTTGCCTTTGTCTTGAAGTATCTTGGCTTTTCAGGAAGATATTCTTCACCGAAAGTGTTTTTGATATAATCATTTGCTGCTGCTCTTGATTCTTCTGAAATACGAAGAGAGTCAGTTCTCATATAAGTAATAAGACCTACTGAACCGAACCCTTTAACTTCAACACCTTCATAAAGCTCCTGAGCAATCTTCATTGTTTTTCTTGCCTGGAAATTAAGTTTGCGAGATGCTTCCTGTTGCATTGTTGATGTTGTGAATGGAGGTGCAGGTTGACGACGACGAACACCTTTTTTAACAGATTCTGCAGTATATTCAGCACCCTCAAGACGAGCTAAATACATATCACTCTGCTCTTTGTTTGTAATTTTAACTTTACCTGTTTCGTCACCGATAAACTGTGCCTTAAATGCTTTCTTGGATGATGGAGCAAGCATTTTAGCATCAAGAGTCCAATATTCTTCAGGGTTAAATGCTCTAATTTCGTTTTCACGGTCAACAACAAGACGTACTGCAACAGATTGCACACGACCAGCGGACAAGCCACGACGAATTTTCTGTGAAATGAATGGACTTAATGTGTAACCCACAAGTCTGTCAAGAATACGACGAGCCTGTTGAGCATTAACCAAATCCAAATCTATCTTTTCAGGGTGTTCAATACCCTTTGTAACACTTGTTTTGTTGATTTCGTTGAATTTTACACGATTATTCTCGTTCATATCAAGGTCAAGAAGTGTTGCAAGGTGCCATGAAATAGCTTCTCCTTCACGGTCAGGGTCGGCTGCGAGAATAACTGCTTCAGCATTTTCTGCAAGTTCTTTGAGTTCTTTTACAAGCTTTTCCTTACCCTTGATTATTGCATATTTAGGTGCAAAGTCATTCTTTACATCAACGCTTAACTTTGCAGCAGGTAAGTCACGAATATGACCTTTTGAAGATACAACATTGTAGTCTTTTCCAAGGTATTTCTGAATACTTTTTGCCTTTGAAGGCGACTCAACAATTACAAGTTTTGACATATATCATCATCCTATTTTTTAGTTTGTATTTATATTTTATAACGTCTGCCACTTAATTGTGTGACAAGACCATAAATTTCAAGTTCTGTTATTGCGGACAATGTTTTTTCCGTTGTTAGTCCGCTCTTGTTTATAATTTCGTCCACATGAATTGGCTCATTACCTATGAAATCATAAACTTTTTTTGCATTATCCGTCAAGTAGTCAGGTGCATCTTTTTTGACTTTTTCTGTCACCTTTTCCACTTTTGGTTGCTCTTTTCTTTCAGTTGGTTGTACTTCCTGATTTGCAAGATATTTTTGTGCTCTTCGGATTATTTCGTCATCTGCAAAGCGTTCTTTATCTTTAAATTTAGTATGATAACGGAAATAATATGATTCCAAAATATCGTTAGGGGAAAACACTGGTGTTGCACCATTACGGATAAGATTATTTGTTCCCAAAAATGATGAACTTACTAAATCTCCAGGTACAGCAAACACATCCCTACCTTGTTCAAGAGCACATCTTGCAGTAATAAGTGAGCCACTACGCTCCCCTGCTTCAACAACAATTGTACCCAAGGTCATTCCTGAAATAATACGATTTCTTAAAGGAAATGTTGTGCGACTTGCAGGAGTGAATGGTGGAAACTCTGTAACCAATGCACCATTTTTCACTATTTCATCCCTTAACGGCTTGTTATCCATAAGATAATTTGTCCCAAGTCCACAACCTAATACACAAATTGTTTTACCCTTTTCATCAAGAGCGCCCTTATGTGCCGCACTGTCAACTCCCAATGCTCCACCTGAAACTATCGTGAATCCTTTTTCACTCAGCGCCGATGACAATGCCCTTGCCACAGATATTCCGTAGTCAGATGCTTTTCTTGCACCTACAACAGAAACAGACATTTCATTTGTTAAGACAGTTTCATCTCCCTCAACAAACAACACCAATGGTAAATCCTGCAATGTGATTAAATTGTGTGGATAGTATTTGCTTGATGGTGTAATAACTTTCCATCCATTTGACTTTACAGTATCAAGTATTTTCTGTGCATCATCCAATGAAAAGCTTTTCAGTTTTTCAACCTGACGCTTGGTAAGAACATCAAGGGAGAAAATCTCATTGAAACTTGAGCCGTAAATTTCTTGTGGATTCCACTCATAATATGAAACCAAGTCAAGACAAGATGCACCTGCACCAAGCCCACAAGACATCCAAATCCAATATAAATCGTAATTCATCGTGCCATTTCCCACATAACTATTGACGCAGCAGCAGACGCATTCAAAGACTCTGCTCTACCGTCCATTTTAATCGTAATACGGCGGTTACATTTTTCGATAATTTCCTTGGAAACACCATTTCCCTCATTACCGATTATGCACATTCCACCCTTTGAAAAATCAACTGTAACAATATTCTCGGCATCTCTGTCGGGTACAGTTGCAAAAGTATTTATGCCCAATTTTTCGCATTTTTCAATCTCATCTTCAAGATTTTGGCAAATGTAAATTGGTAATCTGAAAAGGGCACCCATGGATGCTCTTAAAGCCTTTGGATTATAAATATCACAACCACTAAAAATCACTAACCCGTCAAAACCCAACGCTTCAGCAGTACGGGAAATTGCACCTAAATTGTCAGGGTTTTGGATAGTGTCAAGGGCTATGTATTTCTTGCCTTTTTCATACTCAAAACTATTCTGTTTCATCTTTACTGTGCACACAACACCTTGAGGTGTAACTGTATCGCTAATGACTTTCATAACATCATTGCTGACGATATAAAAAGCCTTACAATTATCCTTCAAAGATGCTATCTCTTCACTGAATTTTTCAGCACAGTTTTCAGTACAAAAAACACTCTCAATTTCACATCCACTCAAAAGGGCATCATAACACAAACGGACACCTTCCACTACGAAAAGTCCGCTGTTTTTTCTATCCTTTGAAGATGTCAAAAGAGATTTTACTTCTTTAATTTTTGGGTTATTTTTAGCGTTTATTACAATATCAAACATAATTCAAAAAACGGAAAAACCACGCGCGAGGAATTTCCTCATGCGTGGTTAATAGATTATTTAAGTGCTTCTTTTGCTTTTTCTGTAAGAGCTGTGAATGCTGCAGGGTCTGCGATAGCGATTTCTGAGAGCATCTTTCTGTTAAGGTCAATACCAGCTTTTTTAAGACCATTGATGAATGATGAGTAGTTCATACCGTTCATCTTGCAAGCTGCTGAAATTCTTGTAATCCAGAGCTTTCTGAAATCACGTTTCTTCTGCTTTCTACCAATGTAAGCATAGTTGCCACTCTTCATAACAGCCTGTTTTGCAGTTCTGAAAAGTTTGCTCTTTGAGCCATAGTAACCCTTAGCGAGTTTTAATACTTTATTTCTTCTTTTGCGAGTCATCATCGCACCTTTAATACGAGCCATTTCTCTTTACCTCCGATAGTTAACGTTACAATTATGCGTTTTTCACGCTTCGATTATTTATAAGGAATAAGACGCTTAATCTGTGCTGTATTTGTCTTATCAGCAACAACTGTCTGACGAAGTCCTCTTTTTCTCTTTGTGCTCTTCTTTGTTAAGATGTGAGACTTGTTAGCGTGTGCTCTGATTGGCTTGCCGTTCTTTGAAAGCTTAAATCTTTTCTTAGCTCCGCTATGTGTTTTAATCTTTGGCATAATAATATCCTCCTAATTATAAATTACTTCACTTATTTTGTGCCTTTTGGGGACAAGAACATAAGCATCTGACGACCTTCAAGTTTTGCAGGTTTGTCAACTGTGCCTAATTCCTCAACAGCAACTACGAAACGGTCCATAATTCCATTACCGAGATGAGCATGAGCCATTTCACGGCCTCTGAAACGGATTGAAACCTTTACTTTGTTACCAGCTTTAAGGAATTTAAGAGCATGGTTTACCTTTGTATCAAAGTCATGAGTATCAATGTTTACAGAAAGTCTGATTTCCTTTGTTTCAATAACCTTCTGATTCTTCTTTGCTTCTTTTTCTTTCTTTGCCTGGTCAAAACGATACTTACCATAGTCCATAATCTTACAAACTGGTGGTTGTGCATTTGGGGCAATTTTTACAAGGTCAAGACTGCGTTTTTCTGCTTCTTTACAAGCATCCTTTGCAGACATGATTCCAAGTTGTTCACCGCTTTCGGTAATAACTCTGACCTCTTTGTCACGAATCTCTTCATTGATTTGCAATTCTTTGGTACTGATAAATAAACACCTCTCAAAGCCCGTAGGCGAAATTAAAAAAGTGGACAGATAAATTCTGTCCACCACAATACAAATCAATCTTTTTTATAAAAGAAACTGTATTGACCAGCCAACTTAAAGTCGGTCAGGTGAGAACAAAATTTACTGTTCTGCTTTATTTTGCTCTGTTATTATAACACAAATTTCACCGTTGTCAATAACATTTTTCAAATTTTTATATTGATAATTTTCTTTGACAAATTTGAATTTGTAGGGGAGATTGTTGTAGGGGTCGGCGTCCTCGACGACCCGAACCAAATGAATAGATAAGCCAACGGCGGGTCGTCGAGGACGCCGACCCCTACGAATTATTTATTTCGACAAACTTCCAATTTGACAACATCGTGTTGAAATGTTATATTTTATATAGTAAAATATATACATTATATTGTAAAATTGGAGTGTTTCTATGAGTTACAAAATCCATAACCCTTACGAAAGTGTTTTATCCCTTATTCCAAATGAAGAAAATCACTATAAAACAAACCTTCACACCCATTCAACATATAGTGATGCAAACGATACAATGACCGATATGATTAAAGGTTTCTACGACCAAGATTTTGACATTGTTGCCTTTGCAGAACATGGAATTTTGGGTAAACCTTGGAACGAAGAGCCAACTCATATCCCATTTTTTAATTTCCAATATCTCTGGCATGGACAGCGCAGTTATCTTACAGAAGAACAGTATAAGGCGATTAAAAATGGTACATACAGAACTGAAAATAATTTAAGAACAAAAAAGCGTGGACTTCAAGATGTGCCAAATGCTATTGAGTGTAATATGTTCACCATTATGAAAAATCATGTTAATGGTTATTTCACAGACAATGCTTACGAAGGCGTTCAGGGTATTGAATTTGACTACGATATTCCACTTGAATTGATAGAAAAAAGTGGTGGTATTTCTCACATTAACCATCCAACTGATTTATTGCATTCATGGGATAGACCTGATTGTGCAGACAAACCTGAAAATATTCATTTTTTTGCAAATCTTATTAACAAATATCCATCCTGCATGGGTATTGAAGTGCTTAATATGAAGGACATTCCAAATCGTTGTGACAGAATTCTTTGGGATAATCTTTTAAAACTTCTTACCCCACACGGCCGCAAGGTTTTCGGTTTTGCAAACAGCGATGCTCATCAGGTTGACCAGATTGACACAGCCTTTATGGACTTTATTCTCCCTGAATATTCACTCTCCACACTTCGTAATGCTATGGAAACAGGTACATTCTTTTCAATTGCAAGATATGCGAAAAATGAGCTGGGTGAAGATTTTGTAGGTTACGGTCCATTTCCAAAGGTAATGGGAATTACTGTTGACGACGAAAAAGACACAATCACAATCAAAGGTGTTAACTGCAAAGAAATCGATTGGATTGCAGATGGTGTTACAATCAAAACCGAAACAATAGAAGATGATGGTGAAATTATTTCAACAATCACTCTCGGTGAATATAGTGACAAGATTTCATGCTATGTTCGTGCACAACTCAAAGGTAATGGTGGCATCTGCATGACTCAGGCATTTATTCTTGACGATGGCAATATGGAAAGCCTTAAACAACCAATTATTGTTCCTGAACTCTCTGAAAAAGATAAGAAAAAGAGAAAATTCTATGGTAAAAAACTCGGTGTTATTTACGGAAAATTAGCAAAGAAGATATAAAATGAATTAGGCAAATTGGAGTTTATCGAAATAAATAATTCGTAGGAGTCAGTTTTGAGTATTTTTTCGCAAGGCAATCTTGCCGAGGTGAAGCTGTATAAAGATACTGCGAACCGAGAGCAAGGACGCATTGCAAAAAAATATACCAAAAAAAGAGAAAAAGCAAAAATGAACAAAGAGCTTGGCAGAAACGTACAGGAAAAAGCTTAAAACCAAAAAGGCAACCGCCTGATCACCAAATACACAAACCTTACTTTTTAAACTGGAGGATAAAAATATGAACACCAAGACCCGCAGAATTATAACTCTTATTCTTATGATCGCTGTTTTCTTCGCCCTTTCCGTAAGCGCTTTCGCAGCTGACGGTGCAGAAGCCGCCGCAAGCGCAGAGGATGCCGCAAGCAAGCTCCTCGGCAACAAGGGTTACGCCGCCGCCATCGCCATCGGTCTTGCCGCAGCAGGCGGTGCCGTTGCAATGGGTATGGCCATTTCCAAGAGCGCAGAGGGCATTGCCCGCCAGCCCGAAGCAGAAGGCAAGATCCGCACCACCCTCATGCTGGGTCTCGTTTTCATCGAAACCGCTATCATCTACGCCCTCATCGTTGCTATCCTTGTAATCTTCGTCCTGTAACGGAGGAGGTAACACCATGCCTTTGAATATTAACCTTCAGCAGATTTTGCTGCATCTTTTTAACTTTGCAATTCTCGGCTTCGGCCTTTACTTCCTTCTCTATAAGCCCGTTAAGAAGTTCATGGACGGTCGCACCGCCCAGTATCAGGCTATGAAGGACGAGGCAGACGCCTGCCTTGAGCGCGCCAAGGAAACC
>CALEIS010000154.1 GCA_937877675.1 uncultured Clostridia bacterium
ATGAGTAAACATGGCTCTTTGCCCAGTCAAAGATTGTGCAAAGCTCATCCCAATAATCAACCTCTTCAAAAGGCATCATTTCAACAGGAGCACCTGTGACAATCATACCGTCAAATTTCTGGTCTTTAATGTCATCAAATGTCTTGTAGAATTTAATCATATGTTCTTTGCTTGTATTTTTACTTTCGTGAGTAGCAACCTGTAAAAGTTCAATCTCAACCTGCAAAGGAGAATTACTCAAAAGCCTTAAAATTTGAGTTTCAGTCTCGATTTTTGTAGGCATTAAGTTGAGAAGTATAATTTTAAGCGGACGAATGTCCTGAATACTTGCTCTTTGCTCTGTCATAACGAAGATATTCTCCAATTCAAGATTATGTCTTGCAGGTAATTGGTCATCAATTTTAATAGGCATTTCATCCACCTCAATTCATTTTAATATTTGTACAATACACATTTTGGTATTTTAGCACAAGAAACCCTAAAAGTCAATTTATTGTAAGGATTACCTAACAGGAATTGAAAGTTCAATATCCATCCATTCGTGTTCAACATAGTTTCTCATACGGATAAGGATTTCACCATCGTAAACCTCAACATAAAGTCCCATACCCTTATCCTGATTATCTGCGTTGCCAACATTGTTGTCTGCACCAAAAGCAGGTACGCTAATGTATGTAATATTCTTCTCGTTCACGTATGAAAGCTCATTATTGTATAGTCCCATGTGAAGATGTCCTGAGAAATAAACAATCTGGTTTTTACTACTTCTCATGATAAGGTGGAGTAATTCACTTTCAAAACCTACGTGACCCTCAGTCCATACAAAAGGCCATGTGTGATTAAGAGGGTAGTGGTTGAAAATGAAAACAGGTTTACCAAGACTTTCGGCATCTTCTAATTCAGCCTCAAGCCAAGTAAGTTGTTCAATAGAAAGATATTCCTGAACACCCGCATCCTTTTCAGATGCTAAAACAATGAATTTATAGCCATTGATTTCGTAACTATAATACAATTTATCAATATCATTCTTCGCAAATGTGTTGTAGAAGGAAATAAATTTATTAGACTGAGTTTCAAAATTACCGGAGTTTTGCCCACTGGGACAAAGCTCGTGATTACCGGAAGTAACAAGCACATTGTCAATTTTATTGAATCTGTTAAGAAGACCATAGAAGAAAATGTGTTCAATATCTTGACCATTCATTGTGTTGTCACCTAAAAAGACAAGGGCATCATTTCTTGTGGCAGAATTCACATCACGGATACCTTCACCCAAAAGATTAAATCTTTCGATGTTGTTTCCCTCCATATGCACATCGGAGAGCACAGAAAATACTAATTCAGGATTTTCGTCCTTTGGTGAATATTCTGCAATATTTCCCATCGGAAAATAAACGAAAAATGCAAGTATCGTTGCTATGATTTTATAAAAGATATTCATACTATCAGTCCTTTATTTGAGTGGTATATTCTTTCAATGCATTGTATTCAATGTAGTTCCAATGATGTTCAAAATCTGTTTGATTACGGATGATGTGGTCTGTATATCCACGTTGCCAAAGATTGTGTTTGCAATCACGATTTGTAAATTTTTTAAAGGCAGTCACAACATCAGGAATTGTAGGGGCTGACGACCTCGGCAGCCCGTAAGTATCAATTAAAAGTAACAGATGAATATGATTTGGCATTATAATGTAATTTTCAATCTTTACAGACTTATAAGCCTTTTCTATTGATAATATGTACTTTTCTGCAATTGCTCCATAAGGTTTGAGTATAATTTCTTTCGGGGCGCCGAGGTCGTCGCCCCCTACAATGGTGGACAGCAAGTTTTTACGATGTTCAGTGCAAATTGTAATGAAATAACATCCCTCACTACTGTAATCATACCCTTGCAACCTTAAACTTTTCCTTTTTGGTAAATCTTTATTATCCATAATCATAATATCTCTGACAATATTGTGTTTGACATTAAGAATCCTTTTCGAGTTAGTGCCAAACTCTTTTCGTTTTTGAGCATATACCCATTATCAATGAAAATTTTTGATTTGTCGTATGTTTCTTTCGGAATATTATGACCAAATCTTTCAAAAACCTTATTTTCATTTAAACCTTCAACTAAACGAAGATTAAGCATAGCATATTCTGTGAAATCACCACCAACACCGTCGTTAATAGGTGAGTTACCATCCATAAATGATTTAAAATCTCGGTCAAAATAAAATCTTTTACCATCCAAAAAAGAATGTGCCGACGGACCTAAACCAAGATATTCTTCACAGTGCCAATATTTAAGATTATGACGACTTTCAAATCCCTTTTTCGAGAAATTTGAAATCTCATATTGCATTATGCCGTGATTTTCAAGAGTTTCACACATCTGCAAATACAAATCTGCCGTTAAATCATCGTCAGGGAAATTGTATTTACTTTGATTTTTGTAAAAATGAGTATTCTCTTCAAGTTTAAGCATATATGCGCTGATATGTGGCACATCAAGTGAAATACAGAAATCAAGGGTTTCGTTTAAACTCTTTTCTGTTTGATTTGGAATACCAAGCATAACATCAAGAGTGATATTCTCAAAACCAACTTTCTGTGCCATTTTAACAGCATTTTCCACCTGTTTTCTGTCACTCAATCGACCTAAAATTCGTCTTTCACTATCAACAGCAGATTGAAGTCCCATTGAAATTCTGTTTACACCACAATCAAAAAGAGTTTTGAAAAAGTCTTCATCTAATCCGTGGGGATTACATTCAACAGTAATTTCAGCATCGTCAGTTAAAAAATCTTTTTTGCAAGTATCAACAAGAATTTTTAGGTTTTTAGCACCTAAAGCCGACGGAGTACCACCACCAATGTAAAGTGTATCACCTTTACATTGTAAAGTGGAAATACTTGTCAAGATTTTGTCTTTTAAAACCTTTGTGTATTCGTCTTTTTCTGTATCCTTACCCGAAAACGAGTAAAAATCACAGTAGGGACATTTTGACTTGCAAAAGGGGATATGTAAGTATAATCCTATGTTTTTCATACTTTAATGTAAGTGATTGTGTGACCACAGGACTTAACATATTTTACAAGGTCATCAAATTTTAAGAATACTGTTGCTGTATTGTCGTTAGGGTGACAACCAACAATCTCTTCCTTCTTCAAATCTGCATCAAAATAGATTTCAAGTTCTTTTTCAGTATCATAAATAACACCAAAAGGGGATACAGAGCCTTTTTCAACCTTTAAGTATTTGTCAAGTCTTTCGTCAGAAGCAAAACTTAATTTTGTTGAGTCAATTTCTGCACGGATTAACTGCAAATTTGCTCTTTTGTCACCGTGGAGAACAACAAGCATATTTCGAGTGCCTTTAACATCACGAAGAACAAGATTTTTTGGAATATGACCATTTTCTGTAAGGTGATATTCTTCGATTTCTTCCATTGTGAATGCAGCAGGATGCTCAACCTTTTTATATTCAATTTCTAATTCTGCTAATTTCTCAAAAATTTCTTTATTCATCATCAAGTTTAAGCACAGCCATAAATGCCTCTTGTGGTACTTCGACAGTACCGAAGTGACGCATGCGCTTCTTACCTTCCTTCTGTTTTTCAAGCAATTTCTTTTTACGGGTGATGTCACCACCGTAACATTTTGCAAGAACGTCTTTTCTCATAGCCTTAACTGTTTCACGAGCAATAACCTTGCCACCAATAGCCATCTGAATAGGAATTTCAAACATCTGGCGTGGAATATTGTCCTTAAGTTTTTCGGCAATTCTACGAGCCTTTGCATAAGCCTTTTCACTATGAATCATAAATGAAAGAGCATCGATGATGTCACCATTGAGAAGAACATCAAGTTTAATAATACTTGAACGCTGATAATCACTCATTTCATAGTCGAATGATGCATAACCACGAGTACGTGATTTAAGCACATCAAAGAAGTCATAGATAATCTCATTAAGTGGGAGAATGTAATGTAAATCAACACGGTCAGAAGCAAGGTGTGTAGTATTAACATAAACACCACGTCTGTCCTGACATAAATTCATGATTGAGCCGATGTATTCAGGTGGAGCATAAATGTGAGCCTCAACTGTTGGCTCTTCACAGTAGTCAATAACTGCAGGGTCAGGATAATGGCTTGGGTTGTCAATTTCAATAATATCACCATTTGTA
>CALEIS010000155.1 GCA_937877675.1 uncultured Clostridia bacterium
GTCTTATTACTGAAATCGGTGAATACAGAAAAGAAGAAAATCCAAGAATTACAGGTTATGAATTCCATGTTCTTTGTGTTGCAACATATTGTTGCCCTAAATATTTAATTCTTGACAAACTCCGTGAAACTGCAGAAGAATTAAAAACAAGAGAACCTGATGTAAAGAAGAATTACAGAGCAAAAATCGTTGTTGTCGGTTCTGAAATGGACGACCCTGACTTTACAAAACTCATTGAAGACAGTGGTGCATTGGTTGTTGCTGACCGTTTCTGTTTCGGTTCAATGCCTGGTAGAGAAGAAATCATCCTGAATGATGAAGAAGATGTTCTCACACAAATTGCACTTCACTATATGAAGACTAGTCAATGTCCAAGATACATGAGCCACGAAAAAGTTCAGGAAAGACGTGACTATGTTAAAGAATTAGTTGATAAATATCATGCAGATGGTGTTATGTATGAACAGATTAAATTCTGCGAATATTGGGGTTATGAAAGAGCTCTTGCTTCCTATGTTATGAGTGGTGACTATGGTGTACCAACTGCTGCAGTTGACCGTCAGTACACAGCATCTGCATCAGGACAACTTCGTACCCGTGTTCAGGCTTTTGTTGAAAGTCTTGAAATCAAGAAAATCCAAAAAGCAAAGGAGATGAGAGAAAATGGATAATTACGGTAAACTTTACAAGGAGCATACTGCTTTATTAAAACACCGTGAATGGCGTGGTTTTAAAGACACTATGTATGACTACTATCGTTGGCTTGTAAACTGGAAAGACATTATCAAAATGGCTCTTAAAGCCCCAGTTTCAACAGTTAAAGGTATTTGGAGATACCGTTGGATGGCATCTTATTTAACTGCTCCATCATTTATTGACCGTCACGTTGCTGGGCTTCGTGGTCCACAACTCCAGATGGCTCATCTTCACTACAATATGATTGTTAAGCATACAACTGATTTGATTAACTTATCATTAAAGGCTGACGAAAAAATCAATCCAAACAATAAGCTCTCAAAGAAAATTGTTTTAATGGATGAAATTGTTCCAAACGAAGTTTTTACAGGTTTCCCAAATCTTATTCCTGTGCCATTACAGACATTACCAATTTTCTTAGCTTCTATGGTTGACCAGCAGATTACACCTCCTTATCTTGAAGTTGTCGAAAGTTTTGGTGTTCCTGCTGACGTTTGTCCTCTTCCAAGTGCTGAAGCAGGTGTTGCTATCGAAGATGACTATCCTAAAATGGGTTGTTGCATGATTGGTACTAATATGCCTTGTGATGGTTCAATTATGAACTCATCATTCCTTGACAGAAGATTACAGTTACCAACACATTGTTTTGGTATCCCACTTCGATACAATGGTGAGGATGTTCAGGAATATGGTATTGATGAAATTAAAGCACTTATTGAGTTCATTGAAAAGCAGACTGGTGAAAAATTTGACTGGGATGCATATTTCAGTAGAATGAAACAATATAACGAACAGCTTGAATATGAGTTACAGAAATGGGATATTAACAGAACCGAATATCCACAGATGACAGGCGCTTGTTTCTGGCTTTACAGAATTTTCTATTTCAATCTTTCAGGTGGAACAAATGAGAGATTCTCAAAGGTTGACAAAAAAGTTAACAAAATTATGATGAAGGCATATGAAAAGAAAACACCTGTTTCAAAAGAAATGCGTCATAGAGCTGTTGTTTGGTCCTGCCCTGCTAACTACTATACAAGTTTTGCAAACTGGCTTGAAAACTGTTGGGGTGTCAATGTTGTTATGGATATGGAAACTATGATTTCATATCTCCCTATTAACACAGAAGACAAAGAGCAATCGCTTAAAGACCTTGCAAAAACTTATCAGCGTTCAATTATGAGAAAGCACACAAAGGGTGGTTATAAAAACGTTGTTGATGAGCTTTGGAGAATTGTTGACGAATACAACGCTGATACAGTTATTATGTATGACCAGATTTCATGTAAGGGTATGGACGGTCTTACAGGTATTTTTGACGACCAGGCAAGAGAAAGAAATGTCAACTTTATTTGGGTTAAACAAGACCTTATGGACCCACGTACAATTTCCCGTCGTGAAATGCGTGACCAAGTAAACAAATATATGCAGACAGTTTTACAAGAAGAGCCTCTTGATGCTTCACTTGTAGATTTTGAAGATGACCTCGCTTGGTAAATTAAATTCTTTAAACACGAGGATATTTTTTCTGTAACAATGAGAAAACCGCAAGACATACAAGTGTATTTCGAGGATTTTCGAGGCAGTTACAGGGAAAATAGACCGTGTCTAATGTGTTAAAGGAGACTTAATATGAAATATTTTGGTGGATGCGATGTAGGCTCAACCTACACAAAATGTATTATTCTTGATGAGAATGGTAATATAGTTGCCAATGTTACAAATAGAAGTAAAATAAACCCTGTTCAAAGTGCAGAAATTGCACTTGACGATGCCGTTGCACAAGTTGACGGACTTAATTCTGCAAAAGAGCTTACATATCTTATCGGTACAGGTTACGGACGAAACAAAGTTCCATTTGCAGATGAAAACATTTCTGAAATCAGTTGTCATGCTATGGGTGTTCATGTTACAAATCCTGAAGTTAAGGCAATTATTGATATTGGTGGTCAGGACGTTAAGGGTATTTCTATCGACACAGACGGTACTGTTAAAAACTTTGCTATGAACGACAAATGTGCTGCTGGTACAGGTCGTTTCTATGAAGCTATGGCAAATGCTTTCGAAATGACATTACCTGAATTCTCAAAGCTTTCACTTAATGCAAAAAATACTATTCCAATTACTGCACAATGTACAGTTTTTGCTGAAAGTGAAGTTATCTCACTTGTTGGTGAAGGAAAACCAATGGATGAAATCGCAGCAGGTATTCAGTTAGCAGTTGCAAAGCGTTGCTTTGTTATGGCTAAAAAGGCAGGTGCTGTTGATAGCATTACACTTACTGGTGGTTGTGCTAAAAATGATGGTCTTAAAAAGGCTATTGAAAAAGTTCTTAAAATCAATGTTGTTGAATTAAAGACAGACCCACAGCTTATGGGTGCTTTGGGTGCTGCTGAATATGCTCGTCAAAAGGGACTTGCAAAGGAGAACTAATATGGAAATATTGTTTATAATTTTAGGTGTTATCCTTGCGTTGTTCTTAATAACATTTGCAATTTATTGGTTCAACCTTGATATGAAACTTGTAAGAGTTGTTTATGACTGGTTGCAGAAACACTATGACAAAATGAAAAGAGATAAGAAATTATAATGAGATTATATAATAACCTTATCAATGAAATTAAAGAAAGTTTAAGCAATTCAAAAGAACTTTCAAACGGAAAAAATCTTAATGTGAGTGATAAAAGCTCTGTTATTTTCCTATCCGACTCTGCATTCGAACTTGGTGGTAGTCAAAAACCTTGTGTAAGCAGTCTTGCAGTTTCAAGTGATATAAAATTTTCAAATTCTGTAAAATTATTGGGTAATGACCTCCCAAAAATCAAGTCTGACTCCCCTTTTGGCAAGTTTGTTTTTATACAAATTGATGACTTTGAGAATGAACAGGACACATTCAACAAAATCAAAGAGTTAGAGGCTTTAAGATACCATTTGAATGTTGACGGATTTATGACAAGAGCCTCAGCACTCAATATGCGTGAGCAAATAAGAGTAAGCAAAAATGCAATCAAATCCGGTGTTGCTTTTGCTGACTATGGACACACACTTTTGAACGAATATCTTAAATTTTCCTGTGTTAAAAGTGTAGAAATATACTTTGTTACAGATTTTGATGAGTTTGAAAAGTTGGAACTTATTGCAAAAAAAATAAGTCAAACAACATCGGCATTAAATCATATTTTTGATAACGTAATGTTTGACTGTTCAACATGTAATCTTAAAGAAATTTGCGACGAAGTTGACGGACTTAAAGAATTGCATTTAAAGACAGTTAAAAAGTGAATGGATATGAAAAAAGAGATTGTGAAAACAATCTCTTTTTTGTTTTGGCTCGTCGAGGACGACCCCTATATTATTCTAAAATTTTAATTATTTCTTGAAATTCAGGTTTGGATTTAAATTCGTCGGATAAAGGGTAATGCTTAATCATAAGTTCCTTCATACGAGTACACATATTCATTTCTCGATAATCTCTTTCTTGTTCATAAAATTTAGCCACGGTTTCTGTATTATCAAAAACAGAATCACACTTAACAGCATATTCAGCTGCAATTTTCAGATAGTCCAGTGCTTTCTTCTCTTTTCCTAACTCAAAATGCCAATGCCCCAAATGCCCATAGTTATATACAAGATGCATCCAATTCTTACCATAATTTTCATTTTGATAAAAGGTATGGAAAAGTGCATTTGTATTGCTGACTACTTCAATTTTATATTCATTTGTAAAATTACTATCATAATAACAATAATGAGCAAAACAATTATCAAGCAAATACAGCAACTCTGTAATTGCAGTTTCGCATACTTTTTTTTGCATTTCAATATCATTATTCATTGTTACTTCAAGATATTCTTTTGAATTAAGCAAAGATGGCATTTCTGCAAGAATTTCATCAGCCTGTTTCTGATAGTTTTCATTATTTGTACAACCAGCTAACCTATTCAAATGTTGACAGATAATACGCTTTGACCACATTCTTACACTATCATCAGTACAATGCTTTTGAATATTATCATAAATAGAGAGCAATTCTTGCGTAGCTTTTTCATCTCTGTAATCACATTCACACCTTAAAAGCTCCATATACCTTACAAGAATACGATAATCTCCCGGAAATTCTTTAATTGCAGTTTTGAATTTTTTTAATGATTCAGGGGTATCTTTAAGTCGCCACCGTTCATATAAATCAAGATATTTATTGACTTTCTGTTCTTTTTGTGCTTTATCAATACCAAGTAAATCGTCAATAGTTACATTGAAAAATGATGCTATAATAGGCAGCATTGTTATGTCAGGATAAGTTTCTCCCCTTTCCCATTTGCTGATTGTCTGAAACGATACTCCTAAAAATTCTGCGAGAGTTTCTTGGGTTAGATCTTTTTCCTTACGAAGTTTTCTAATATTTTCACCAAAATATATTGTCATAAATTCACCTCAAAATATTATTTGTAGCTACAAGTAAATGATAACTTGAATTTTCAGGTTTTACAATAACATTATAGGTGAATGAAATTCGCTTGTAAAGTGAATTATTCTATTTAAAAGACATTAAGCGTGTGGGGGACGACCTCGGCACCCCGAAAAAAGTTGCATATAAACCAACGGGACGCCGAGTCGACGTCCCCTACGATGCAATGCATCTTAATATATTTTTATTTTCTGGAAATTATATAATGAGGTGTAAAAATGAGTGGTGTAAAAAAGTTCTTTTCGGGAATTGTGATTGGAATAATCAATGTTGTTTTAGGTGCTGGTGGTGGAATGTTAACAGTTCCCTTATATAAAAAGATGGAGATGGAACAAAAGGAAGCTCAAATTAACGCAGTTGCGACAATTCTGCCAATAACCATTATTAGTGCCATCATATATCTTATGAACGGAAATGTAAAAATTTCTGACTCATATATCTATCTTATTCCTGGTCTTATTGGTAGTATTCTTGGCACGTTTGTAATACGAAAAACATCGAATAAACTTTTGACAATTTTCTTTTCATTATTTATGATTTGGGCTGGATTGAGGTTATTTTTAAAATGAATTATATTATACCAATTATTGCAGGATTTCTTTCAGGTTTGATTGGCTCTATGGGTTTTGGCGGTGGTGGAGTTTTAATTATTTATCTTGTAATTTTCTCAAATATTCCACAGATTACAGCCCAAGGGATAAACTTAATATTTTTTATACCTTGTGCAACTCTTGCAACCATTATATATGTAGCAAAAAAGCAGGTTCAATTCAAAAAGATTTATCCCGTGATTCTTGGTGGAATTTTAGGTGCAATATTATCGAGTTTTTTCCTGAAAAATGTAGAATCAAATCTTTTATCGAAGGTTTTTGCCATATTCTTAATCATTATGGGTGCAACAACACTATTTAATCTAAAAAGAGTTAAAAATAAGTCTTAATTTATTAACAAAAATTGACACTCTCAGGTGTCTTTTTTTGTTATTCCGTCAAAAATTTATTTATTATTCCATTTTCTATTGATAATAATATATTTATAATGTATAATAACAACAATACATTAAATTGGGATAATTTGTATTTTATGTATAAACTATTTGTGTTTGGAGGCAAAAAACTATGAAAGTACAGTTTACAGAAACCGTA
>CALEIS010000156.1 GCA_937877675.1 uncultured Clostridia bacterium
TTTTTAGCGGTGAGAATCAAAAGTCCGTTCTCACTGCATTTTTTTGCGATTTCACTTGCGTTCTTGGTTTTAAGTTCAATACCAATCATCATACCAAGACCGCTGACAGAATTAACTTCATCCATAGCGAGAAGTTTTTCTCTTATATACTCCCCTTTTTCTGCGATTTCATTTAAAAATTCATCAGTAAGTGTTCCGAGAATATATTTAGCACCTGCACAAGCAACTGGGTTTCCACCGAATGTTGTTCCGTGAGTTCCTGCAGTAAGAACATTAGCACATTTTTCTGTGCAAAGACAAGCACCCATTGGAAGACCATTACCAATACCCTTTGCACTTGTTACAACGTCAGGTGAAATTCCTGCGTGTTCGTATGCGAAAAGTTTACCAGTTCTGCCCATACCTGTCTGAACTTCGTCGATTATGAGAAGAATATCTTTTTCCTTGCAGACTTTCTCAACAGTTTTAAGGTACTGGAAGTCAGTTGGCACTACGCCACCTTCACCCTGAACAATTTCAAGGATGATTGCACAAACAGTATCGTCTGCCATTTCTAAAAACTGCTCGGTGTTACCTGACTCTGCATACTTAAAGCCTTGAACAAATGGGTCGAAGAATTTGTGATAATGTTCCTGACCAGTTGCAGTAATTGTAGCCATTGTTCTGCCGTGGAAAGAGTTTACAAGAGTTATTATATTGTAACGGTTTTCACCGTATTTATCAAAACTGTATTTACGAGCCAATTTGATTGCACATTCGTTAGCTTCTGCACCTGAATTGCAAAGGAAAACTCGGTCAAAGCCAGTTTTTTCTGTAAGCATCTGAGCATATTCGGCAACAGTAGAGTTATAGTAAAGGTTTGATGTGTGCTGAACTTTTGCAAGTTGTTCTGTAACAGCCTTAATCCAACCCTCATTGTTGTAACCCAATGAGTTAACACCGATACCTGAGCCAAAGTCGATAACTTCGTTACCTTCACTATCTACGAATGTTGCTCCATTACCCTTTTCAATGGAAACTGGAAAATGTGCATAAGTTGGCATTAAAGCATTGTCTGCCTGATTTTTAATACTTTCTAACATTATGTATCACCTGAATTAAAGGAACATAGTTCCTATGCCTGAGTCTGTCAACATCTCTATCAATATAGAGTGTGGGATTCTGCCATCAATAATATGTGTACGCTTAACGCCACGACGGACTGCTTCAACACAACAGTCGATTTTTGGAATCATACCGCCCTTAATAACGCCCTGACTTTTAAGTTGTGGCACTTCACTAACGTTAACGCTCTGGATAAGAGTGTTTTCATCGTCCTTATCTCTTAAAAGACCACGGACATCTGTCATAAGAAGAAGTTTTTCTGCTCCAAGTGCAGATGCGATTTTTGATGCAGCAATATCAGCATTGATATTGAAAACCTCACCATTATCACCGCCACCAACTGTTGAAACAACTGGCACATAACCTTTTTTGAGAAGAGTTTCAATAAGAGTTGTGTCAACCTCTGTAATGTCCCCTACAAAGCCAATGTCGTTTGCCTCGTATTTCTTTGCCTTAATCATCTTACCGTCAAGACCACAAATACCAACTGCCTCACCACCGTGGGATTCAATAAGTTGTACAAGTCTTTTATTAACTTTACCTGCAAGTACCATCTGAACAATATCAATAGTTTCTTCATCAGTATAACGAAGTCCATCAACAAACTTTGATTCCTTACCGATTTTAGAAAGCATATCGTTGATTTCAGGTCCACCACCGTGAACAAGAACAACATTGACACCAACAGAACGAAGAAGGACAATATCTGTCATAACTGCATCCTGCAAGTCCTTATTTATCATTGCGTTGCCACCATATTTGATAACAACTGTTTTTTCGTGATATTGCTGAATATATGGGAGAGCTTGTACAAGCACCTCACTACGGTCAGCATGTGTAAGTTTTGAAATGTCCATAATATCCTCCGGATAAACGCAAAATGCAAAGTGCAAAGTGCAAATTTAGGTTCTGTAGTCACCGTTAATTTTAACGTACTCGTAAGTTAAATCGCATCCATATGCTGTTGCGTTATATTCACCATCATTGAGTTCAACAATGATATAAACTTCGTCTTCAATGAGAACTTGTTTTGCGATTTCTTCGGAGAATTCGATTCCTGCACCATCTTTACAAACAGCGATTTCTCCACCTTTTGACTTGAATGAAACATCAACCTTGTTTACATCAATATCTACACCTGCATAACCAAGTGCACATAAAATTCTTCCCCAGTTAGCATCTGCACCAAACATAGCAGCTTTAACAAGTGATGAACAAATAACACTCTTTGCACAAACCTTTGCAATCTCTTTTGATTTTGCTCCACTTACCTGACATTCAACAAGTTTAGTAGCACCCTCACCGTCTTTTGCCATAAGCTTTACAAGTTTTTCACAGATAGCATTTAAAGCATTAACAAATGTGAAATAATCGTCGTTTTCTGTTTCAATTCTATCGTTTCCACAAAGACCTGATGCAAGAAGAGCAACAGTATCGTTTGTTGATGTATCACCGTCAACTGAAAGCATATTGAAACTATCCTTAACAACCTCTAAAAGTGCTTTTTTAAGCATTTCACTTGAAATATTAGCATCAGTTGTGATAAATCCAAGCATTGTTGCCATATTTGGATGAATCATACCGCTACCCTTTGAGATAGCACCGATTTTGCACTCTTTACCACCGAGAGTAAATGTAACTGCAAACTCTTTTTTTACTGTATCAGTTGTCATAATTGCCTGAGCAGCATTGTCAGAGCCATCTTCACTTAATTCTGCTACAAGTTGAGCAACGCCATTCTGAATAGGCTCAATGTTGATTGGTTGACCGATAACACCAGTTGAAGCAACAACAAAATCAGTTGGTTTAAGTCCAGTAGCATTTGCAACGATTTCACACATCATTTCGGCTTTTTCTACACCGTCTGCGTTGCATGTATTTGCAATACCACTGTTACAGATTACACCATATGCCTTACCATCTGCAATATTGTTTCTTGTAACTGTGATTGGTGCACCATAAACCAAATTCTGTGTATAAACTGCTGCTGCATCACATTCAGTTTCACAAAGAATGAGTGCAAGGTCCTTTTTTGTTTTATTTTTTCTGATTCCACAGTGAATACCACTCGCCTTAAAGCCTTTTGGAGCAGTAACACCACCATTTATAAATTGCATATTGTTCACCAAATCTTTCCGTATGGATTATTTATTATATACTCTGCTATTCTCAAATAATCTTCATCATTACGAATAACGTGGTCATTATAACCACGTTGCCATATTTTAAATCCAAACTTTTTATTCGTCATTCTTTTAAATGTTGAAATAATCGTTGGTATTCTGGCGTTCGTAGGGGTCGGCGTCCCCGACGACCCGTCAATTTCAATGATAAAGTGAATATGATTCGGCATAATTACATACGGATAGATATTCACATCATCGTAAACAGAGTTTATTTCTTCTATTTGTCTTTTTACAATCTCACCATATTCCGTTAATTGGATGTATGGTTCAGTTTGTAAACTTTCTCTTTTTATTTTACCAAATATTGCTTTTTCTTTCTCAACAGTGCATATTGTTATGAAATAACAACCCTTTGTTGAATAATCAAAGTTCTTTAATCTGGTTGGTTTTCTCTTTTTAAGTTCCATATTTTTTCTTTCGGGTCGTCGAGGACGCCGACCCCTACGCAAGGTTAAACATTAAGTTGAAAAGCTTCGTCAATTCCCATTTTTACATTTAAGCATTGAACGGCTGCACCAGAAGCACCTTTGCCGAGATTATCATATCTTGCGATTAAAAGAATTCTGTCTTCATTACCACAAACTGTAACTTCCATGCCGTCGTTTTCACTCATTTTGTTACCTGCGATAAATCCGTTTTCATCAATGCTTTCTTTATATTTAACAATATCTGAATTGTATTTTTCTTTGTAAAGAGCCTTAATGTCTTCTGCAGTTTTTCCATCTTTCAAATCCTTTTTGAAAAGTGGCACTGTCATAACCATACCGCTGAAATAATCACAGATATATGGTGAGAAAATTGGTTCATTGTTAAGACCTGAAATTGCTTTCATTTCTTTTAGGTGCTTATGCTGTTGGGTAAGAGCATATTCTCTTGGTGCATCTAAAAGAGTATCACGATTTTCGTCTTCGTACTGTGCAATACCATTTTTACCTGCACCACTGTAACCTGAAATCGCATGACAAGCAATACAGATGTCCTTGTCAACAATTCCTGCATCAACCAAAGGTTTAACAAGTGCTATAAAACCACTTGCATAACAACCAGGCACTGCAATTCTCTTTGAATTTTTAAGTTTATTCTCAAATTCTTCTGACAATTCTGGGAAACCATAAGCCCAACCATCATTTGTACGATGTGCAGTTGATGTATCAATTACAACTGTGTTGTCGTTGTCAATAAGGCTAACTGCTTCAATTGCTGCCCCATCAGGTAAACAAAGAAAAGCAATATCAGCAGAATTGAGTGCTTCTTTACGAGCATTTGTATCTTTTCTTTTTTCTTCCGGAAGAGTGATAAGTTCAATATCATCTCTTTTTGCAAGGCGGTCAAAAATCTTAAGACCTGTTGTGCCTTGGCTACCGTCAATGAATATTTTTGTCATATATATTTTCCTTATTTATTGAGTTCTTTTACACGTTTAACTTGTGCTAAAACATTCTGTGGTGCAGGTCCACCGAGAGATGTACGGTCATTTACACATTTATCAAGATTGATTGCATCAAATACACCATCGTCGAAGATGTCGCAAACTGCCTTGTATTCTTCAAGTGGTAATGTTTCAAGTGTAAGACCTTTTTTGATACAAAGAGCAACCAATTCACCTGTTGCTTTATAAGCATCACGGAATGGAAGTCCCTTACCTACAAGATAGTCAGCACAGTCAGTTGCATTGATAAAGCCACCTGCTGCTGCTTTTCTCATATTGTGGGGAAGAGCAGTCATTGTGTCGAGCATTGGGATAAATGCTGTAAGGCACATTTTAACTGTATCGAAAGCATCGAAAATTGCTTCCTTGTCTTCCTGCATATCCTTGTTATAAGCAAGTGGAAGACCCTTCATCATTGTAAGAAGTGTTGTAAGGTCACCAAATACACGACCTGACTTACCACGGATAAGTTCTGTAATATCAGGATTTTTCTTCTGTGGCATAATTGATGAGCCTGTTGAGAAAGCATCGTCAAGTTCAACAAATTTGAATTCCCAAGAGCACCAAAGCACGATTTCCTCTGAAAATCTTGAAAGATGCACCATAATAATTGAGATTACTGATGCTAATTCCATACAGAAATCACGGTCAGAAACACAGTCAAGTGAATTTTGCATAGCACCGTTAAAGCCTAATGCTTTTGCTGTCATTTCACGGTCTGTATTATATGTTGTTCCTGCCAATGCACAAGCACCAAGTGGTGAATAGTTCATTCTTTCAGTTGCCTGTGAGAGTCTTTCTTTATCACGAAGAAGCATTTCTGCATATGCCATTAAATGGTGTCCGAATGTGATAGGTTGTGCTCTTTGAAGATGTGTATAACCTGGCATAACTGCACTCGCATACTGTTCAGCCTTTTTGCAAAGAACATCCACAAGTTCTGTAAGTTGATTATAGAGTGCATCACATTCGTGACGGAGATAAAGTCTTATGTCAACTGCAACCTGGTCGTTACGGCTTCTTGCTGTATGTAATCTCTTACCTGCTGAGCCAATACGAGCAGTTAATTCGCCTTCAACAAAAGTATGAATATCTTCTGCATTTGGGTCAATTTCTAATTCTCCACTCTCAATTTCAGACTTGATAGCATTAAGTCCGTCAGTAATCTGAGCAAGGTCCTCTGCAGAGATAATTCCCTGAGCACAGAGCATCGCAGCATGAGCAAGGCTACCGTCAATGTCTTCCTTGTACATACGACTATCAAATTTTATTGAAGAGTTAAAATCATTTGTTTTAGGGTCGATTTCTTTTGAAAATCTGCCTTTCCAGAGTTGCATAATTATTCTCCTATTTAAGAACAATACGACAAAGAGAGTTTTCCCTTTGTCGTTTGTATTGTTAATTGGTTATTTATTAGTTGTTTTCTTCACGCTGTTTGTCCAACAATGCTTTTACCTTAATAGACAAACCAAAGAGGTTAATAAATCCTGCTGCGTCTTTCTGGTTGTAAGCGCCACCGTCATCACCGAATGATGCAACATTTTCATCATAAAGTGTGTATGGAGATGTAAGACCAGCGTTGATGATGTTACCCTTGTAAAGCTTGAGTTTTACATCACCTGTAACTGTTTTCTGTGTTTCGTCAACGAAAGCTGAAAGAGCTTCACGAAGAGGTGTGAACCAAAGACCGTTGTAAACAACTTCACCGAATTTCTGTGCTACAAGCTTCTTGTAGTGCTGTGTATCACGGTCAAGACAAATCATTTCAAGAAGTTCGTGTGCCTTGTAAAGAATTGCGCCACCTGGAGTTTCATAAACACCACGAGATTTCATACCAACAAGACGGTTTTCAACGATATCAAGAAGACCGATACCATTTGCGCCACCAACTTCGTTGAGTTTTTCAACGATTGTAAGAGGGCTCATTTCTACACCATCAATAGCTGTTGGAACACCCTGCTCAAAGTGGATTGTAACATATGTTGGAACATCTGGTGCATTTTCAGGTGAAACGCTCATTTCAAGGAAACCTGGCTTATTGTACATTGGCTCATTTGCTGGGTCTTCAAGGTCAAGACCTTCATGAGATAAGTGCCATACATTCTTATCCTTTGAATAGTTTGTTTCACGATTAATTTTAAGAGGAATATTGTGTGCTTCTGCGTATTCGATTTCCTGTTCACGAGAAACGATATCCCATTCACGCCAAGGAGCAATAATTGCCATTTCAGGAGCAAATGCTTTTAATGTAAGTTCAAAACGAACCTGGTCATTACCTTTACCTGTACAACCATGACAGATAGCATCTGCACCCTCTTTGATTGCGATTTCAGCAAGTCCCTTTGCGATACAAGGACGAGCATGAGAAGTACCTAAAAGATACTGTTCGTATTCAGCACCTGCTTTAAGACATGGCCAAATGTAATCCTTAACATATTCTTCTTTAAGGTCAAGAACATAGAGCTTTGAAGCGCCTGTTGCGAGAGCCTTTTCTTCAAGACCGTCAAGTTCAGTACCCTGACCAACGTCACCAGAAACTGCGATAACCTCACAGTTATTATAATTTTCTTTTAACCAAGGGATGATGATTGATGTATCAAGACCACCTGAGTAAGCTAAAACAACCTTTTTGATGTCTTTCTTTTCCATTGTAAATTCCTCCGAAAAACTGAGTTCTAATTTGTGCAAAATGCAGTATGGGATATATTATACACACTTTTAAAATGAAATCAAGTCTTTTTGCATATTTTTTCAATATTTTTTGTATTTTTATGCATTATTTCAATTATTTATTGAATATATATGCAGTATTTATGCAAATTTATTACATATTCTGCATATTTTATGCATTTATTCACGATTTAATGTATAAAAGTGCTTTTTAACCGTATATTTTTATTGTGAAATTTGAATTTATCGGGGAGATTGTTGTAGGGGTCGGCGTCCTCGACGACCCGAACCA
>CALEIS010000157.1 GCA_937877675.1 uncultured Clostridia bacterium
GCATTGATTTGTGGACTTTCATTTTTCTTGATAGTCGCACTCATTCCTAAAAAAAGAAAAATCTAAAAAAAGACCTCTCAGTTGATATTAACTGAGAGGTTAATTTGTTATAATGACTTGATTTTTTCAATGCATTCCTGACAAACGCAATATTCACTGTTAAGGTTTTCTGTTGCACCACAGATTTTGCATGAAGGAGTAAGTTTTTCAATAATGATTCTTCCATTTTCTTCAGTAATTCTTACTTCGGTCATTTCTGTGATACCTGCTTTTCTTCTATAGTCTGCAGGGATGACAAGGCGGTTCATATTATCTAATCTTCTGACGAATTGTGTCATAATATATACATCTCACTTTCTTTTTGACATATTTTACCATACTTATTATAACATAGATTGTCGAAAAGTGTAGAAAAATTTATAAAATTATAATATTTTTACGTTTAAAAAAGAAAAAAATAGATTACAGATATATTATCTGAAAATGTTAAAATTTGATTACATTATCATGGAAAAACATTGACAATAGCTTTTTTTGAAGTTATTCTAATAATGTTATTTTAAAGTATAATTTCAAGGAGGGATGAAAGTGGATGATTTTGAATATATAGTTCGTTATGTTTTATGTTTTCTTGCGATTGCCGTTATTTTAAACTGTGTTCTTTCACTTATTCGCTTACGTCCCAAAAAGAAGATTTATGCTTTGTTGGTTGATGTAACAAACGGTGATGAGTTTCCCATTACTTGCTACGAAACTTCTATCGGCAGAAGTAAGTCATGCGATATGGCATTTTCGAATATAACTGTTTCTCGTTCCCATTCAGTCATAGCGTTGAGAAAAGACGGATTCTATGTGTTTGATACGGAATCAAAATCTGGAGTTTATGTTAACGGAGAGAAAGTAAAAGGCTCAAAGAAGATAATAAATGGTGACCTTATTGCTTTCGGTACTGCCATATTGAAGTTTTATGTGGGTAGTGAGGCAAATGATGATATGATGCATTTAGAAGATGCTCCTATTATCCGTGCGATGCTTACTAACCTAGCAGATAATACCATGTTTCAACTTGAAGGTGATGTTGTCACTATCGGCAGACAAAAGGGTAGTAATATTGAAATATCTGCTCCATATATTTCAAGACGACATGCACAGCTTAATTTATATGAAAACAGATGGTATATACAGAATTTTAGTAGTGTAACAGCAACGACAGTTAATAACGAAATAGTTTATTCCCCTGTACCTCTTTCAAGGGGAGATGTTATTGGTATTGGTGATTTTACATTCTTATACGAAGATTGTAGATAATTTTTAAAATTTAAAAAAGGTAGGTGATATATATGCTTTCAAAGAGAAAAAATGTTAACTTGTATATAATGCTTTTTATAGTTACTTTGTTTCAGGCGATTTGTCTTTTTTCATTGTTAGAAAAATGCGATGACGAATATAAACCAGGCATATTTATTACCTTTGCAATTTATATTCTTGTAGAATACGTGTATTTTATAGGTGCACGTGTAATCCTTAAACGACGTGGCTTTGAGGTTGAGCTTATCGCATTTTTGCTAACGTCTATAGGCCTTTCTATAACAGCAAGTGTTTATCCTGGTGCGGCAATTAAACAATTGGTAGCAGTTTTAATTGGTATCGGAGGATTTGTTGTTTTACAATGGTTTATGCGAGAGTTGAAAACTTGTATTGCACTTAGAATACCCGTTGCCGTTGCGGCTCTTGGACTTATGGCATTTACAATGGTTTTTGCAGGGTTTACCAATGGTGCAAGAAACTGGATTTATATTGGTGGTATGTCGATTCAACCATCAGAGTTGGTAAAAGTTGCATTTATTTTTGTGGGTGCTGCTTCCCTTGAAAAATTACAGTCTAACAAGAGTCTTACAAAGTTTATCATTTTCTCTTTTGGATGTATAGGTGCACTTTTCCTTATGCACGACTTTGGTACTGCTCTTATTTTCTTCTTTACATTCATTGTTATTTCATTCATGCGTTCTGGTGATATCAGAACAATTGTTATTATCTGCACAATTGCACTTATGGGTGGATTTTTAATTCTTACATTCAGACCTTATGTTGCAAGTAGATTTGCAGCCTATGGACATGTTTGGGAATATTTTGATTCATCAGGTTATCAACAGACAAGAACAATGATTTATTCCGCAAGTGGCGGCCTTTTTGGTCTTGGTCTTGGCAACGGTCATTTGAGAGAAATTTTTGCGGCAACAGAGGACTTGGTATTTGGCGTTGTTTGCGAAGAATTTGGTATGATTATGGCAGGTGCAATTCTTCTTTCTTATGTTGCATTACTTGTTTATTCAATCCGTCACTCAAAATATGCTCGTTCAACATTCTATGCAATTTCAGCTTGTGCAGCATCTTCACTTATGCTTTTCCAAGCAGCACTTAATGTTTTTGGTGTAAATGATATTCTTCCACTTACAGGTGTTACTCTTCCATTTATTAGCCGTGGTGGTTCAAGCATAATTTGTTGTTGGATGCTTTTAGCGTTTATCAAAGGCGTTGACCGAAGCACCTACAGATATGGAGGTGTGCGTCAATGAAATCAATTTCACGTAGAGCATTAGTACTGTATTCGATTATTTTATTGTTCCTTGCAGGTTGTGGGGTATTGTATTTCAACCTTATAACTCATTCAGAAGAATGGGCAATGAATAAAGCAAGTAAGCATCTTTATTCTATGGGGTCACTCACAACTGCAGGTGATATTATGGACGTTAATGGCAATATTCTTGTAACAACAAAAAATGGCCAACGCTCATACAATGACGATGCGATTATCAGAATGGCAACTCTTCATACCGTTGGTGATAGCTCTGGCTATATTTCCTGTGGTGTACAGAATACTTTTAAGGATGAGATTATAGGATATACCTTGGTAGATGGTGTATATAATCTTCAACGATATGGAAAAGGTAATGACATTAAACTGACATTAAACTCAGAAATCTGTAAAGTGGCATATGAAGCACTTGGGGATTACAAAGGTACTGTTGGTGTAATGAACTATAAAACAGGTGAGTTAATCTGTATTGTTTCAAAGCCATCATTTGATGTTTATGATAAGCCACAGGATATTGCAACAGATACTTCTGGTAAATACGAAGGAATCTATATGAATAGATTCTTCAGCGGTCTTTATACGCCGGGTTCAACATTTAAGGTTATTACTGCTGCTTGTGCTATCGAACAAATCCCTGATATTTATACTCGTGAATTCGAATGTACGGGTAAGGTTTTGGTGGGTGAAGGATACGTTTTCTGTAGTGGTGAGCATGGTAAACTTAGTTTCCAAGAAGCACTTAATGAATCTTGTAACTGTGCTTTTGCCGTAATTGCTGATGAATTAGGAAATGACGGTATGATGAAACTTACAAAAAGAGTTGGATTCAATAATACTTCTCTTGCAGTCAGCGAAAAAATCACCTGTACAAAAAGTAGATTTGATTTATCTTCGGCAAAGGCTTTGGATAGAGGTTGGGCAGGAATTGGACAATACACCACTCTCATAAACCCATGCCATATGCTTACTGTATTTTCTTCAATTGCAAATAATGGTGTAGCAGTAAATCCGTACATTGTGTCAGAGTTGCTTACTCCTAAAGGTGACGTTTTTTCAAAGGGAGAAACAACAGAAATAGGAAATTATTTTTCATCTTCTGTGGCATCTCAACTTGATGATTTGCTACGTTCAAATGTTAAGAATAAATATGGTGATGATTATTTCCCAGGAATGCAGATGTGTGGTAAAACAGGTACTGCAGAAATCAGTAACGATGGTAGTTTGAAACCTAACGGACTATTTGTAGGCTATTCACAACGAGATGATATGCCTTTTGCAATTATAGTTATTGCAGAAAACTCAAAATATTCAATGTCAACTGCTGTGCCTGTTGCTTCTAAAGTAATGAAAGCAGTAGAAAAAGAATATGCATAAAAAACAAACCCGTGAAAAGAGATTACTCTAGATTCACGGGTTATTTTTATGATTTTTTAATAATAAGCACCACTAATATGGCGACAAGAATCAATACCATAATAATTATCACCGCAATAACCACAATGGGTGCAGATTTTGCAGTTTCAACATTTGTAATCGGTTGTGTTGTTTCTCCGTCAATTTCTGCATCAACGGAAACAGTATATTTATCGATAAATGTCTGCAGATTTCCTTGGTTTTTATCTGCATATATGTCAGGAGCACCATTCGAGGGCTCACGATGATTGTATTTTTCTGTGTAGGTATATGCCATATCTAGAAGCAGTTGTTCACAGTTTTTATCGGCAATAATTTCCATACCTATTCCCGCTCCTGTAGAGTGGTATCCGATAGGGATGGCTATTTCAGGCATTCCAGTAGAGGGAGAAATTCCTTTACAGTTGTTGATGAATACTTGATTTTGCCATACATTCCAGTATTTACCATTGTCATCCATACCGGTTTTTAAAGGTGCAGAAAGATATGTAGGGTAAATAACTGCATCAAGGTTGTTATCAACCATAAATTGTTTGAATTTTTCGTAAAGGTTATTCTTATATGCTCTGTCGGAATTTATAAAGGTAGGGTAGAGCAAATCAAAAAGCTCGGGAAAAGATACTGTTACAACCTCTGCTCCTAAACTTTTAATTTCATCCGTTGCAGATTGAAAGGCACTTGAAATCTCTTTGTCTATATTCTTTTCCACTCGTTCACTAAGACTGAAAAATTTGATAAGGCTACTTCTTTTTTCGGAATCTTGTTCCTTTACAATGGAAGTGCTTATCGGATAAGTGAGTTCAGAAAGGATTCCAATACGCTTACCCTCAAATGCATTGTTATTAAGATTTTCGGTGTAAGAAAATTCTCCGGATGTTAAAATGTCAAGCATAATTGCTTGGTCATAGACTGTACGAGTTATTGGGCCTATTACATCACGAGCTGAACTAAGATGGGTGCATCCGTCAAATGGAATCAAATTGAGAGTAGGACGCAAGGATACACAACCATTTAGTATTGCAGGGATTCTCAAAGATGAGTTTGTATCCGTGCCAAGACCTGCAATCGCAAAATTCTGACTAACTGCAACGGCAGAGCCACCCGAAGACCCTCCAGCGGATAACCATGTGTTGTAGGCGTTTTTGGTTTCTCCGATAACCTCGCTATAAGATGTACGAGCATCCTGCGCATCAGTACTCATATTAGTTTTACCGATAATAATTGCACCTTGTTCTAGTAGGTAGTCAACAACCTTTGCATTCTCCGTGGCGATAGGTGAATTTGCTTTATAGTGACCATTAGTGGTGTAATATCCAGATAAGTTCATATTATCCTTTATGACAATAGGAATTCCAAAAAGTAGGCCTGTGTTTTCACCTCTTGATAACTGAATATCTCTTTCACGAGCAACTTCAAGAGAATCATCACAAAGGGTTATAAAGCAATTATAATCTTTATTGTATTTTTCAATTCGTTCAAGATAATATTCTGTTAATTCCTCGCAAGAAATTATTTCTGCTTCAATTGCACTACGGACAGTGCTTATATCGGATTCATAAAGAGCAGATAAAATAGCTTGTTTTTCAGAATCGGCAATTTCTGTTTCAGCAAAAATCATAAGAGGAGTACTGAAGAATATAAGAGTAGCCAATAAGATAGAAAGTGCTTTTTTCAATACGTATCTCTCCTTTTCATTCTTACTAACCAATTATAATATGAATTTCCATAAAAAGCAAATAATAAAAGACGGGTAATTACCCGTCTTTTTGTTTTGATAGTTTTAAGTTAGAAAGGAAGAATTTCTGTCATTCCAAAAAGTGAACGGAAGAAACCAACAATTATATCGAATAAACCTGCTTTTGATGTAATTGCATTCCTAGATTATAGAATAAATAACAGTTAATGTCAACGATAATAGCAGAAATGATTTGGCACTAAAAATTTTAGATTATTGCTTTCATGCAATAAAAAAGACAGGCATCAAAATTGCCTGTCTTTTAATTCTATAACTTTAATCAGTTTGGAGCAACTTTGTTTCCACCGAAGATACCACGGAAGAAAGAAATGATTTTATCAAAGAAACCTGCTTTTGATTTCATTGTAATTGTTTCTGTATCAAGAACAGCACCTGACGCACTTTTAAGTGTTACTGTAAATGTTGTATTACCATTTTTATTAGAAACGATTGTACAAGACTTGCCATCTGCAGAAGTTTCCATCTTGAAGTTGCTATTACTTGCAGTCCATTCATATTTTGCATTTGAAGGGATTGTTGATTTCTGGTTTACGTGAAGAACAATACCACACTTGTGGTTGATTGTCTTAGTTGAAGGCTCTTTGATTGTAAAATAATCAGTTGGTGTAACAGAAGCAGCCTTGAAAGTAATGCTCTTTGTTGAAGCAGAAGCACAAGCTGATGTTACATTTGTGTCTTTTCCGTTTGAATCAACATATGCTTCGTCAATGTTGAAAGTAATTTGACCACCTGTTTTTAAAACCTTAAATTCAACAGTGAAAAGAGTTGATGCAGCGTTTGAAACTTTGCTACCAGTTGCACCTATGTATCTAACTTGACCTGCAACATTAGTATTTGATGCTTCATAAGAGAATGAGCCACCCAATGCTAAAGAATCCTTAACAAGCTGGAAATATGAAGTGCTGTATTTGAGTGTGTATTGAAAAGAAACAAGGTTTGAATTAGCAGGAAGTTTAACTGTTACCTTTACAGTGTCACCAACTTTAACAGATGTTTTGTCTGCAGAAGCAGTAATTGCTGGAGCAGATGCAGCGAAAACTGTTGTTGGAATCATAGCAAAAAGTAAAACTGCTACTATGAGAACAGATAATATTTTTTTCATTATAATATCTCCTTTTATCACATATTTTATAGGATACACAAAAATTATAGGATAAATAGCCTTCAAAGTCAAGAAAAAGATTAAAACATTCCCTTGACATAGGATGAAATTGCATCGACAGAATTTTCAAGTTTTTCGTTTATGACCAAATCCAACACATTTTTTAGTATTGCACCGATTTTTTTACCATTGTAGCCCATTTCAATCAAGTCGTTACCATTGATAGCAAGGTCTTTTATAGAAAAGCATTCTTTTTCTGTGATAATTTCGTTGATTATGTTTTTGGTTTCTTTATAGAATTCATCACCACGGAAATATTTAGGGCTTTGAGCCGAATTGTCGCAATATTTTATCTCCATAAGTGGGAAAATCAACTCAACACCAATTTGTGACATAATTTTTTTTAGTCTTTTTCTGTCTGGAGAAATAGAGTCGTTTATTATAATTGGGGAGTCGTGAAAAGCAACAAGGGATACAACTTTATTTTTCGTGTCGTTATCAAAACGAAGTCTTGTGAGAATTTTTTCTGTGATTTCTGCACTTTTTTTAGGATGACCATAATAATGTTGTTCACCTTTTTCGTCAAAATGAGCAACTAGTGGTTTTGCAATATCGTGGAAAAACAAAGAAAGACGAGTAATAACATCAGGACTACTCTTTTCCACAGATTTTAAAATGTGAGTGTAAACATCATAACAATGGTGACGATTTTCCTGTTTGAAGTTTATGCAAGGCTTAATTTCAGGAATAAACACACAAATAACATCGGAAAATTCCTGCAAAACATTATAAGCATTTTTACCACA
>CALEIS010000158.1 GCA_937877675.1 uncultured Clostridia bacterium
AGAAGATAGTAGATTACTCCACCTGCTTTTGCTTCAAAAACTCCACAGTACTGTCTTCTCCATGCAACAGGAACAGAAATGCTTGTGACAAATTTCATTGTGTCTTTAAGTTCCTGACTAATTGTGTCATATAAAGGCATTACAACCCTAGCACCGATAAGTCTTTTGCGAAGTGCCTGAGGAAGGCTACCCGCAACATCACCTAAACCGCCACTTGCTTTAAAGGGAAGTGCCTCACTTGAAACATATAAAACTTTCATGTATTTTTCCTTTCGTAATGCACCGCAAGGTGCAATTCATGTACGCAGTACAATTCATGATGAAATCAATTCATGCAACACAGTTGCAATTCATTCTTAATTTTGATGATTTGCTACGCATGATTTGGCTATCGCCATGATTTCTCGTTTCACTCCATGAATTGAATTCTGCGAATTCATTATTTATATTACAATCTCTTTTCCGATATATACCGGATAATTCTCTGCACCTGAAAGTGTCTTATTTGGTGTGATAACAACGCTCTTATCTGCAACAACACAGTTGAGTGTAGCATTCTGTGCAACGAAAACATCCTGCATTACTATTGAATCTTTAATAACAGCACCTTTTTCAACACGAACACCACGGAAAAGGATTGAATTTTCAACTGTACCTTCAATAATACAACCATCAGCAACAAGGGAGTTTTTAACTTTTGAGCCAACTCCATAGATTGCAGGCATATCATCACGAACTTTTGTATAAATAGGTCTTTCTCTGTTGAAAAGGTCATCGCAATTTTCAGGGTTTAAAAGTTCCATATTGATATTGTAATAGCTCTGTAATGACTCAACAACCGCTGAATATCCCTTTGCTTCGTAGCCATAGATTTTGAGATTTTGAACATTTCTCTGAACAATATCGGATTCAAAATCCTTGTAATTAAGGCTGATTGCCTCATTGATAAGTCTTTCAAGAAGAGCCTTCTTCATAAGGATTACATTGAGTGAGAAATTAACATCACCATTAGCAACAGGAGAAATTGAAATCTTTTCTGCCTTATTATCCTCATCCATATCAAGAACAATCACATCTGTAAGATTTGGCATTTTTCCGTTTTTATAAACGATTGTCATATCGGCATTTTTCTCTGTATGGTAGTCCATAAGTGCCTCAATATCAAGGTTTATAACTGTGTTACAATCTGTAAGAAGAACATATTCTTCATCTGAACGGCTGATAAAGCCCATACTACCCTTCAAAGAAGCAAGTTTATCACGGTTTCCACCTGTTTCGTTAGTTGAGAAAGGAGGAAGAATGAAAAGACCGTCATTTTTACGAGATAAGTCCCAAGGTTTACCTGTTCCCACGTGGTCCATAAGTGACTGATAGTTACTCTTTGTAAGCACTCCGACTTTTTCGATACCACTATTTACCATATTTGAAAGAGCAAAGTCAATAAGGCGGTAACGACAAGCAAATGGAACTGAACCCATTGTACGGATACCTGTAAGTTCGCTTACACATTCGTCATAAGCATTTGAGAAAACAATACCAACAATATTCTTACCTGTCATCTTATTTTGCCTCCTTTACTACATCTTCATCAACCATTGTTTTTGGAGCAACTGCTGTGCCTTCGTGTACTGTAACACCTGCACCAACAACTGCAACACCCCAATCGTCACGCTTTGCACAATCTTCAGGACTTAAACCAACAATTGCACCTGCTTCAATAACTGCATTTTCTGCAACCATTGCGTACTGAACAACTGCACCCTTTTTGATAACTGTACCAGGCATAATGATTGAATATTTAACCTCTGCACCCTCTTCAACTACAACATCATTGAAAAGAATTGAGTAATCAACATCACCATAAACTCTTGAACCCTCTGAAATCATTGAGTTCTGAACTTTTGCCTTTTCAGAAATGTAATGAGGAGGTGATGCTGGAGTTTTTGCATAAATTTTCCAACTTGTATCTGACAAATCAAGGTCAACCTTTGGATTAAGAAGGTCAAGGTTTGCTTCCCAAAGGCTATCGATAGTACCAACGTCTTTCCAATATCCATCAAAGAGATAAGCAAACATCTTTTCTCCATCTTCGTGCATCTTTGGAATAACATTCTTACCAAAGTCGTTAGAAGAATTAGGGTCGTTTTCGTCGTCGATAAGATACTGACGAAGTTTGCTCCAAGTGAATACATAAACGCCCATTGATGCCTTGTTACTTCTTGGATTCTTTGGTTTTTCCTCGAATTCACGAATTGAATTGTCGTCATTTAAAATCATAAGACCGAAACGACTTGCTTCTTCCCAAGAAACTTCAAGCATTGCGATTGTACAAGCAGCACCTTTTTCCTTGTGGTACTGAAGCATCTTGTTATAGTCCATTTTGTAGATATGGTCACCTGAAAGAATTACAACATATTCAGGGTCATAACGGTCAATGAAATTGATGTTCTGATAAATAGCGTTTGCAGTACCCTTGTACCATTCTGTACCCTTAATCTGCTGATAAGGTGAAAGGATATGAACACCACCGTTAGCACGGTCCAAGTCCCAAGCCTGACCATTACCTATGTAGTCATTAAGTTCAAGTGGCTGATACTGTGTTAAAACGCCAACAGTTGAAATACCAGAGTTTACGCAGTTAGAAAGTGGGAAGTCAATAATTCTGTATTTACCTCCGTAAGGAACAGCAGGTTTAGCAATGTTCTTTGTAAGAATTCCAAGACGGCTTCCCTGACCGCCTGCAAGAAGCATTGCAATACATTCTTGTTTTCTTGCCATATTATTTCCTCCTTAATGGATGTTTGCATATTTAATTATCTTGTCTTTTTAAGATAAATTGTTGACATTGGTGGTAAGTTGAGGGATATACTCTGCTCGAAACCGTGCATTGGAGTCTTTTCCCACTTAATTTTGTCCTTCTGACCTTTACCTGAGCCACCGTAAATTTCGTCGTCGGAGTTAAATACTACTTTGTAATTTCCTTTTGAAGGAACACCGATTCTGTAGTTGTTACGTTCCACAGGGGTAAAGTTGCAGACTGCAATAATTTCCTTGCCTTTTTCATCAATTCTACGGAATGCGATTACTGAATTGTCGTTGTCGTCCGCTGAAATCCACGAAAAGCCTTCCCATGAATGGTCAACCTGCCAGAGTGGAGCATTGTCCTTGTAGAAATGATTGATATCCTTAAAGTATTTCTGCAACTGCTTGTGTGCATCATACTGTAAGAGCAACCAATCAAGCTCCTGCTTGTAATTCCACTCGATAAACTGACCGAATTCACTACCCATAAACATAAGCTTTTTGCCAGGGTGAGCCATCATATAACCCATAAAGGCTCTTACTCCTGCAAATTTTTCTTCATAAGTTCCAGGCATTTTATTGATAAGAGAGCATTTACCATGAACAACCTCGTCGTGGGAGATTGGTAGGATAAAATTCTCTGAAAAAGCATAGAAGAATGAGAATGTAATACATCCGTGGTTACCTTTTCTGTAAAGTGGGTCCGTTGAGAAATATCGGAGAATGTCATTCATCCAACCCATATTCCACTTATAGTTAAAACCAAGACCACCCATAAATACAGGCTTTGTAACCATTGGCCAAGCAGTACTTTCCTCAGCAATAAGCAAACTACCATGATAGTCACGGAAAACATTCATACTGAGTTTATTTAAGAAAGCAACTGTTTCAAGGTTTTCAACCCCACCGTCTTTATTGGCAATCCAATGACCATCATCCCTACCATAGTTAAGATAGAGCATTGAAGCAACTGCATCCACACGAAGACCGTCAATGTGATATTTATCAAGCCAGAACATAGCACTTGAAATAAGGAAGGA
>CALEIS010000159.1 GCA_937877675.1 uncultured Clostridia bacterium
AATATAGCCTTCCCCCTACGAGGGGAAGGTGTCACCGTAGGTGACGGAAGGGGGGTGAATCTCCTCGACAAATTCAAATTTGTAATGTCAATCCGGTATTTTGCACTTTAGTGCAGAAATTGACTGCATATATTGACAAAGAAAAATCCCAAAAGTATAATGAAAATGTCATTAAGACAAACTTTTCTATAAAAGAAAGAGGGATATTATTATGAAAAATTCAAGAAAGATTTTATCAATTGTTCTTGCACTTGTGATGGTTGTGTCACTCTTTGCAGCTTGTGGTGGTAAAGAAACTGAAGAGGCAAAAGATGATGAAACCAAGAAGACAGAAACAACTGAAAAAGTTCTTACAGCAGCAGATTATCTTGCTGGCGATTGGGAAGTAGCAATCAACTCTGCTATGGGCACAGTTTATGTTAATGTGGCATTCAAAGCAGACGGAAATGCTCAGATGTCCGTAACAGAAGCTTTGTATGAAAAGACAATCTGGTCAATGGTTGATACAATGCTTGAAGAAGAAGGCTTCAACGACTTCACTGATGAGGAGTTAGGACTTGTTCTTGCTGAAATGGGCGTTTCCAGCTTGGATGAAGCAAAACAAATGATTTATGATATGCTTACTACAGGTGAAGAAATGTCTTTTGAAGGTTTCGCAGAAAGCTTTGCAGACAATGGTACATGGAAACTTGATGGTGACAACATTACAATCGAATTCACTGGTTATACAATGTCAGGCGCAACAGGACTTTCAAAGGGTGAAAAGACATTCACAGTAGATTATGAAGGCGAAAGCGTTACATTTACAAAAAAATAAACGATAATATTTCCCCCACAGCCTTCGTGTTGTGGGGGTTATTTTTTTGCAATAAAAAAGGTGGAGAAAAAGCTCCACCTTTTGTTGTTTTATTTACTTGCTTCTTTTAAGAGTTTTAAAATTTTCTCTCTTGGGAATACATATTTCTTATTACAGAAATGACAACAAACCTCTGTCTGCTCATCCTCTGCCATTTCACGAAGACCTTCTTCACCAGCACTGATTAAGGCTCTTGTTACTCTTTCTGTACTGCAATCGCATCTATATTCAACTTCTTGGGTATCAAGCAACTGCATAGGGAATTCTGAGAGTACAGTTTTACAGATGTCTTCAGGTGTAAGTCCTTCAGCCAACATTGTTGTAACAGGTTTAATACCTTCAAGGCTTTTTTCAACAAGTGAAATGGTGTCGTCACCTGCAGTTGGAAGTAACTGTATTAAAAATCCACCTGCTAAAAGCACTTCCTCACTCTGTGGGTCAACAAGTACACCTAAAGCACAAACAGTTGGTGTCTGTTCGCTTGTAGCATAATATGCAGTAATATCCTCTGCAACCTCACCTGAAAGAATTGGTGTCTGTGCACAGTAAGGCTCTTTCATGCCAAGGTCTTTAATAACAGTTAAAAATCCGTTTTTACCGATTGCACCCGAAACATCAAGTTTACCTTTGTTGTTAAGAGGGAGATTAACTCTTGAATCACCGATATAACCTTTAACCTGACCCTTTGAATTTGCAACGGCAACAACAGGGGATGCAGGGCCACCACCACTTATTTTGAGAGTGAGAGTATCTTTTTCACCTTTTAAAAGTACACCCATCATAGAAGCGCCTGTGATAAGTCTGCCAAGAGCAGCAGAGCATACTTTTGATGTGTTGTGAATGCTTTGCATTTCTCTGACCATTTCTGTTGAGTCAAGAGCAAGACAGTAGAGTGTACCGTCTTCTGAAATCATTCTTACAAGTTTGTTCATTTTAATTCATCCTTAAAAATTGTTTCTGTTTTTTTACAAACAAATGTTATTCTCTCGGTTTTATCACTTGGGAGATTATCACTGTAGTCGTCATACATTCCAAGAAGAGTAAAACCTGTTTTTTCTATAATCTTTATAATATCTTCAACGGAATATGAATACTCGCAAAAATTTTCACTGTATCTTTCATATCCGTCATCATCTTCATTTTTAATAAAGAAATCAAGGTCGATGTTTGTTGTGCTGTTTTCTTTACTAAAAGAATTCTGCCATACACAGTAAACCTCGTCCATATCATATACGAAAGTGTTATCACCAAGAATTTTTTCATGTTTATATGGTGTATTCATATCAAATATGAAAATTCCACCCATATTCATAAAGAGTGATACAAGAGAAATTGCTTTTTCAATTTTTTCAAGACTATCAATATGATTTATAGTGTCAAGACTTGAAACGGCACAGTCAATAGTGCCATAAAGGTCAAGTTCTTCACCTTTTTGGCAAAGGAACATAGCAGATGAGCCTTCATCATACTTTTTCTCGTTTGCCACCATAAGCATATCTTCACTTGCATCAACACCGATAATGTCATAACCATTCCTCTCTAAAAGAAAGGATAGTGTTCCTGTTCCACAACCAAGGTCAAGCAAAAGCCCTCCGTCAACACCGTTCTTGTGTAACAGAGAGCATATTTTATCGGCAATTCTTTCGTATTCCACATTTTCAGTCAGAATATCATAGACTGATGAAAAAATTCCGTAACTCATTCTTCGACTCTTTCAAAAATCTTTTCGTAGCCGTCAGCACCGTATTGAAGTGAACGATTTACACGACTGATTGTAGCTGTTGAAGCACCTGTTGCCTTAACAATATCGTTATAAACCTTTTTCTCAGAAAGCATTTTTGCAACAACACAACGCTGTGCCATTGAGTGAAACTCGTTTACAGTACAAAGGTCCTGAAAAAAGTCATAACACTCTTTTTCGTCTTTTAATTGCATAATGCACTTAACAAGAAAATCGGTATTTTCGTTTTTAAAATCAATTCCCATTTTATAAACCTCCAAAAGTTTATTTCCCTTTAACATTTTAACACATTAAAACTTGAAAGTAAAGAACTATTTTAAAAACAAAGGTGTAAAATTATTCCCGGAATAACTGAACAGAGATACATAATACCTAAAACTTTAAGATTATCCTTAAATTTACTCTTGTCACGGAATAATATGAGCATTCCTGCACCTGCATTTGTGCAAAGTCCTGCCATTAATGCACCAAAACTCAAAGTCTTTTCAACATAGAGTTGTGTAAGGAGTACGGATGAAGCACAGTTTGGGATAAAACCTATCAAAGCAGAAAGAAATGGTTGAAAAACTGAATCAGATAGTAAAATGTGTGAAAGTCTTTCTGTACCAATAAAACTTACTATAATTTCAATTAAAAATGTGAACAGGAAGAGAAATCCGAACACTTTTACAGTATGTATAATTGCAGGACGTAAAACGCCACTGTTTTCATCACACCCACAATGGTCGTGTTCACACAAATCGTGTGAGTGATGGTGGTGATGGTTTTTATGTAGTTTTCTTTCAATTAAATAAATAGAATATCCAAAAACTAATGCAATAACAATCTTTGCAGCAACCAATTTGAAAATTTCAAAGCCACCATTTTCAGCAGTAGCAAGAAGAATGATTGCCTCGTCAGATGTGGCAAGAAAAACAGCAATCAAGGTGCCTAAGGTAATTATGCCACTTGAATAAAGGTTTGCACTCATAACAGAAAAGCCACATTGGGGAACACAACCTAAAATTGTGCCGATAAGTGGACCTGCACTACCTGCACGGGTGAAAAGATGCTGAATTTTGTCTTCTGCCTTGTGTTCGAGATATTCAATAAGAAGGAAAGCAATAAACAAAAATGGGAGTGTTTTAACAGTATCAATGAAGGCATCAAAAAAAATATGTGGTACTGAGTTTAATGAAAAAGCAGAAAGTTCTGTGTGTGCGTGTAAAATAGGTGTCATATTGTTTTCTCCTTTCCACAATTTTGACAAGTACCATAAAGTATAGTTTTTGAACCATCAATTTTAAACTGATGGTCATTAAAAATATGGCTTGAAAGTTTATCAAGAAAATCACATTCCGTGTGGATAAGTGTGCCACAAGAAGAGCATTTCAAATGGTAGTGATTGTGACAATCTTCACTTTCCAACTGATAACAACAAGCATTGTTTTCACCTGAGAAGAATTTTCTAACCTTTTCTTCTTCACAGAGCTTATCGAGTTGACGATAAACTGTTGTTCTTCCAATGTTGTTACCATTGGAAATTAGCGAAAAATATACTTCCTCTGCTGAAAAATGTTTGTGTGGATTATTTTCTAAAAAGTCATATACTAACTTACTTTGCTTTGTGTTGTAACTCATATTATACCTCTGAAACTGAATTTGAAATTCAGTTTCAAATTATACACGTAACAAAAGAAAAAGTCAATGGCACATAGAGTAATATTTGTTGACTATGCTTTGCTTTTGCTATATAATTGATGTGATTTTAAGTATAAAAAAGGGGAATTTTTATGAAAAGTTTGTTCTCATCTCTTCTTGCAATCATAATGTCAGTCTTGAGTATTTTCCCAGGATTTGACAAAGATGAGCCACAAGGAGAAATTATAGTAGATAATACTGGGGCAAATACTGTTACTGCATATGATGCTAATGCTGCAAAATATGCTTTGAACATTGATGCAGGTGACAAAATTCATGATATAAGTGACTTGCTTTTCGGTGCATTCTTTGAAGATATTAACTTTGCTGCCGATGGCGGTCTTTATGCAGAAATGGTTGTAAATCGCTCATTTGAATATACAGAACTTGCTGAGAAAGACAATCTCTATCGTTGGGATATAGTAAATGATGCTAGTATTTCCATTGGAAATGACAGTGCACATTCACTTAATGAAAATAATCCTCATTACCTTGTGTTAGAGTCTAATGGTAAATCAGGTGTTGAAAATCGTGGTTTCCTTGATGGTATGAGCATTGTGGCAGGAAAGAAATACAAGGTATCATTCTATGCTAAGGGTGAATACAGTGGTAAAATCTATGCAAATCTCGCTGTTAATGGTCAGGTTGTAGGCTCAACATCCGTTGAAAATATTACTGGCGAATGGACAAAATTTAATGCAGAAATTACTCCAGATACTACTGCACATCAGGGAGTAACCCTTCAGGTGCTTGCAGAAAATGGCACAGTATATCTCGATATGATTTCTCTCTTTCCAGAGGATACATATAAAAACCGTGAAAATGGTTTGAGAGCAGATATGTGTCAGCTTCTTGAGGAGATGCAACCAAAATTCCTTCGTTTCCCAGGTGGTTGTATAACAGAGGGTTATGACGAGGCTACTGCATATAACTGGAAAGATTCTATCGGTACAGGTAGTAATGGATTACCACTTGAATTCAATGGCAAATATGGTGATGTTGCTACAAGAAAACAGGGAATCAATCTCTGGACAAATATCAGCATGACAGAAGACCCATTACCATGCTATATGTCTTACGGACTTGGTTTCTTTGAATATTTCCAACTTGCAGAAGATATTGGTGCTGTTGGTGTGCCAGTACTTAACTGTGGACTTTTCTGTCAAGCAAGAGGCAGAGGTCCTGTTGATGTAAATAGTGATGAATTTAAACAGTATGTACAGGATATGCACGACCTTGTTGAATTCTGTCGTGGAGATGAAACAACAACATGGGGTAAAGTTCGTGTTGATTTAGGACGTACAGAGCCATTTAACCTGAAATATATTTGTATCGGTAACGAAAACTGGGGACAGGGCTATTATGAAAGATATTCTTTATTCTTAAAGTCTTTCAACGCAGCAAAAGCAAAGAATCCTGAACTTTATGAAGGTCTTGAACTCATTTATTCATCAGGTATCGACGATGGTGTAAGTGGTACAGATTATCTTGGTTCTTACGAATATGCACAGAACCAGTTAAACGCAATGGGTTCAACAAATGCTGATGATTTTGCAGGTGCAACTGACCATCATTACTATAACGACCCTGAATGGTTCCTTGAACACGCAAATTATTATGACCCAGATAACTATAAGAGAAATGTTGGCAATATGACAGACACTCTTTATGGTGGCGGACTTAAAGTCTTTGTCGGCGAATATGCATCATGGAGTAATACTCTTAATTCAGCACTCAGTGAAGCAGCATACATGACAGGACTTGAAAGAAATGGTGATATTGTTGTAATGGCGGCTTATGCACCATTGTTTGGCAACCTTACTGCTACTCACTGGGCTCCAGACCTTATCTGGTTTAATAACCATCAGGTTACTCCATCAATTAACTATCATGTTCAAAAACTTTTCTCAGTAAATCAAGGCACAGCAGTCCTTAATCATACGTTCACAGGTGCAAGAGTTCCTGAAGTTAATCTCCAAGGTATGGTTGGTGTAGGTACATGGTACACATCAGCAAAATTTGATAATGTAAGAGTAACAAGACTCGATAACGGAAGAACTCTTGGCAAAACCAATTTCACAACATTCCTTGCAAAGTCTAGATGGGAATTCCCAACTGATGGTGAGTGGAAAATCAAGAGAGGTGCTCTTGTAAACACAACAACCAATATGGCTTATGGTAATAATGGTAGCGTAGCATATTTCGGTGATACAGATTGGTCAAACTATTGTTACACAGTGGATGCGACAAAACTTGAAGGTAGCGAAGGCTTCATAATTCCATTTGCAGTTCAGGATAAAGATAATTGTTATTTCTGGAATATCGGTGGTTGGGATAACACAACATCTGCCCTTCAAAAAATTGAAAAAGGCGTGAAAACTGATAAAATTTTTGGCACAGTAAAGCCATTTACAGTTGAAACCGGTAAAACTTACAAAATTAAACTTGAAGTTTCAGGTGCAAGAGTAAGAGGATATATCGACGGTGAACTTTATATCGATTACACATTCTCAAACAATGCAGAGGCAACAGCCTATACCGTTGTAAGTACAGATGCAAATGGTGATATTATCATCAAACTTGTCAATGTTACTGAAAATGCATCAACAGTTGCAGTAAATATCGGTAATGCAAATGTGCAGAGTACTGCAATTATCAATCAGGTTGCAGGGGACTCACTTAAAAATGATAATATCCTTGGACAAGAACAGGATTGTAAGATGGAGGAATTCACTCTTGACGGCTTCTCCAATCAATTCAACTACACAATGCCTGCCTATTCTGTAACATGTATCAGACTTAAAACAAAATAAAATGAAAAAAGAGTACGGAGTTTTTAATTCCGTACTCTTAATTTTATTTATCCAATATCTGCTTGCCTAACGCTTTCAAACTGTCATCACGAACTTTTTTGGAATATTTTGTGTCATTAAGGACCCAGTCCCATTCAAGTTTAAACCAGTCAATTTCCTGTGGTTTTCCACCATCCATTTCGGTTTTGACTTGCTCCATAAACTTTTCCCAACGCATTTTATGGAAGGTGTTTACGAGGTCACCGAGTTGACGATGTGCATAATCGTGAAGATTGCCATCATCGGATAAAAGTCGGCAATACCATGTGGTGATAAGTGCTTTTGCATTTATCATATATAGCTCTTTTGTGAAGTCATCAAGTTTGTCTGAATATTCCTCAACTGGCTCGATATATGACGCAAAAGTAAATTCCTTACTATTGAGTAAGACTCTATCAAGTGTGTCAAGAAGGGATAACAGTTTGTCACCATATTCAACACAAACTAAATAATCCTTGCTCTTGTATGCAGAAACAGTTTTTCTTACAAGAGATGTCATTTTGTTTGAGATTGACTGTCTTAACAAATCAACTGCATCGTAAATATAGCACTCATTCTCCTTGAATTTGTCAAAATCCTTTAAGAATAGTTTTACAGCCTTGTCAAAATCATCTTTTGAATATGGAACTTTAACTGTACCACGAGCAGTAAACATTTTGGTTTCTGGGTCAAGGGGACGACGACAACCCATAGTTTCAGTTGCGCCAAAACTTAAAGGTCCGTTGTCGCTACCATAGGCAGTTTTAAGAAGAATTTCCATACTTTCGTTGATATGTTCATTCTCTTTACCATATCTTCTCTTGGCATATTTTTTTGCCCATTCTTTAACATCTTCAATGTTTTCCCATATAGTTGAGAAGAAAATATCCGTAACAATTGGGTTGACATTTGTGCTTTCTGCAGTCAAGGCAATACCCTTGAAATTAGGTCTTTCAGAAGCAGTTTTCACCATTTTTGGAATTTCATTAACATTTCCGTAAATTCCGTGACGACCACCAAAATTGTTGAGTAAACCACAAAGCACATTTCCGTATTTTGCAAGACGACTAAACTTGTTTGCGTTGTGATTTATCTTGTCCGTATTCAAATCCAACATAAGAATATGCTTTTCACGATATGGTTTAACAGACTTTGTAAAAAGCTTATTAGGGTTAAGTGCCCAGCATTGAACAATCCACATAGCTTCCTTGTCAAAAGAAAGCATACTATCCATAACATTTTTATAGCTGTCTTTTGCTTTGCCACTGTTGAGTTTGCCACCTTCGTGACAAATATCACCTGCATAGAAATGGGTTATATCACCAAATACTTCTTTCTGACATTCATAGAAAAGTTGAGCATATTTCACATACTTAACGCTGTCAGGACAAATGATTAAAGGACGCTCAATACCTTTCCATTTACCTTGTTCAATAACCTGTACATCCTTATCTTTTTTCTGAATATCACGAGGCACAATGCCTGTGTAAGCCTGTAATACAACATTCATTCCAAGAACTTGCATTCTTCGGTGATTTCTACGTGCCATATAACATTTTTCATAGAAAAAGTCGTCGTGAATAGGTCCACCGATATTACAGATATTGCTCATGTAAAACCAAGCATAATAGGAGGGACCAACAAGGAAATTCTTGATTTCACGGTGACGGTATCCTAGTTTTGTAAGAAAGCGACGATACACCTCTTCCATTCCAAGAATGTCAAGAACAAGGTTGACACCATTCATAGCGAGGTAGTCAATCTCTTTTTGCCATTGTTCTTCTGTCCAGAATGCCATTGAATATGAATGTGTACAGTAGTTATAAGCATATCTGTATTTAAATGTTGTTGAGCGGTCAATTTTTCCGTTTACCATAGGTAACGTTTTTGGTAATTTAACCTGTTTGCCAAATCTTGAGATGTGACAGTTACAAACCTCTTTTAAATAGCAGTTAAAAGCAGAAGCAAGACCTACACCTGAGTTAGAGGTAAGCACAATTTTTTCACGAAGACTTGCAACTGAGAAATAGTCCTCTTTAAGTCTTCTGTCAAGACGTAATTCGAATTGTTCAACATAGTTTTCACCGATGGCTCTGCTGATAATTCCATTTACATCTTCTATAATATCATCATCTGTAATTTCTTTTGCAAATTCTGTTTTTTCAAATGTTTCAGGTTCGTGAAATACCACTTTTTTTGATGGAAATTTGCAATCTTCACCCAAAACTTCAATGTTGTTGATTGTTACCTTTTCACCACTGTAATATTTTATGAAAACACGTAGGTATCTTGCGATTTTTGCACTTTTACCTTTTTTGTAAAAGTTAACACCATCAAGACTTGAAAAAACAGTATATTCAACATCTATATTTTCAGGGAAAATAACAACAACATCATGCACACTCATGCTTTTTGGAAATGCTAAATCTATAAAGCATGGGTAGGTGTCATAAATAAACATGGGTATTGAATTTTTACTGGCTTCACCACTTGCGTTGAGAATTTCATAATTTAAAAGTTCCAAATATATCACCTTAAGTAAGAAATCTAATATCTAAATAAAAATATAGCATAAAAAATAACAAAAGTCTATTGCGAAAAAGCACTATTTTTGTTGATTAGCAAAAATAGTGAATTCTCTGTAAAAAAATGGTGTAAAACTATTGAAAAATGAAATGTTTTTTGTTACAATTTATAGGATTAAATGTGTCATTATGTTGTGATGCGTTTACATTAATTTGTTAATAATTTTTTGGAGGTATAAAAATGAGCAAAAAGTTTGTTTACCTTTTCAAAGAGGGTAACGCTACAATGCGTGAACTCCTCGGTGGTAAAGGCGCTAACCTTGCAGAGATGACAAGTCTCGGTCTCCCAGTTCCTCAGGGCTTCACAGTTACAACAGAAGCTTGTACACAGTACTATGAGGATGGCAGAAAAATCAGCGATGAAATTCAGGCTGAAATTATGGAGTATATTGATAAATTCTTAAATCTTGATATTTCTACAAAAGTATATCACGCAAGAAGAATTCCACGCCTTATGTATATATGGGGTCATTCCTATGAGCTTGATTTCCATCCCGAATGGTGGGAGGAATTTGAAAAATTCCACGAATACCTTGACAAAACTTATCCGCTTATTGCCAAGAACACAACCAAGGAAGTTGTTGACAAGGCAAGCCTGCTTTATCTCTGGAAAGGAAAAAATCCTGACCTTGAGCCGATGGCTATGCTTGCCCATCAGGACGTTGTTCCCGAAGGCGACCACAGCAAGTGGAAGTATCCTCCCTTCTCCGGCCACATCGATGAAGAAGGTATGCTGTGGGGCCGTGGCTGCGGCGACTGCAAGTGCACCATGATGGCCGAACTGGAAGCTGTCGAAGCTCTGATCGCCGAAGGTTTCGTTCCCGATTTCGACATTTACATGGCTTTCGGCTATAACGAAGAGATCATGGGCGGCCCCGGTGCTGCCTGCCAGATCATCGCCGATGAGTTTGCAAAGCGCGGCATTCGCTTCGGTCTGGTCCTCGACGAGGGCGGCGGTGTTGCCAATACTCCCAATGGCAAGGTCGCTTCCATCAACGTTGGTGAGAAGGGCTATGCCGACTATGAGTTCTGGGTAGAGGACGGCGGCGGTCACGCAGCTATGCCTCCCGAGCACAATGCCCTCGGCAAGCTGGGCAAGGCCATGTATGACCTTGAATCCAACCCCATGGAGCCCAAGCTGACCGCACCTGTCATCGAGATGTTCAAGTCGCAGTCCAAGATCACCCCTTCCCCCATGAAGGAACTCTTTGCCGATCCCG
>CALEIS010000160.1 GCA_937877675.1 uncultured Clostridia bacterium
AAAATGCAAAGTGCAAAGCGCAAAATTAAGGAACTGCGTTGCAATTATAATTGCCTCCCTCTGACGAGGGAGGTGGCACGAGCATAGCGAGTGACGGAGGGAGAGATAGGTTTATAAATGATTTAATCTCTCCCTCAGTCTGCTTCGCAGACAGCTCCCTCGTCAGAGGGAGCCGAAAAAGAGAAAGTCAAAGACCCCGATAAATTTAAATTGTTTTACACAAAAAATAAGGTGGGAATATATCCCACCTTATTTTATAATTTATCAACGTCTGCGTCGGTAATCATATGGAATCCTGCATCTTCCAATACTTTTTCTGCCTCGTTATTGTCTGCAACACGAAGAACAACATAAGCGTGTTTTTCTGTACGAGCCATAAATGCGTAAAGATATTCCATATTGATATCTGCTTTATCTAAAACTTCAAGTGCCATTGAGAGTTTACCTGGTTGGTCACCAATTTTAACACCTACAACATCGGTCATTTTGATAAGATAACCTGCATCTGTCAACGCCTTTGTTGCAGTATCGTTATCACTTACGATAAGACGGAGAATACCGAAATCCTGTGTATCTGCGATAGATAATGCACGGAGATTAACATTATTATCTGCGAGAGTTTTTGTAATATCAACTAACGCACCTTTTTTATTTTCAACAAATATAGTTAACTGTTTTAATGACATAGTATATTCCCCTTTCTATTAATCGTAAAGTTTACGTTTATCAACAACACGGACTGCTTTACCTTCGCTACGAGCAATACTCTTTGGTGCAACAAGTTTAACATTAGGATTGATACCAAGCATAATTTTCATAGCATTTGCAAGTGCTTTTTCCTGTTTTGTAACACCGCTGACTGTGTCTGTGAAGTTTTCAGGATTCATTTCAACGAGAACATCGAATGTATCGTTATTATTAACTCTGTCAATAACAATCTGATAGTTAGGCTGATAACCTTCGTTAAGAAGAACAGTTTCAATCTGGCTTGGGAATACGTTAACACCACGGATAATAAGCATATCGTCACTTCTACCCATTGGTTTAGCCATTTTGATAAGTGTTCTGCCACAAGAGCATTTTTCACGAGAAAGAACACAAATATCTCTTGTGCGGTAACGAAGAAGTGGGAATGCTTCTTTATCAAGTGCTGTGAAAACAAGTTCACCCTTACTACCCTCAGGTAAAACCTCACCTGTTTCAGGGTCAATAATTTCTGCTAAGAAATGGTCTTCGTTAATGTGCATACCTGTTTGTTCTTCACATTCGAAAGCAACACCGGGACCTGATGTTTCAGTAAGTCCATAAATATCATAAGCCTTGATACCAAGTGTTTCTTCAATCTGATGACGCATCTCGTTAGTCCAAGCTTCTGCACCGAAGATACCTGCTTTAAGCGGAATTCTGTCAGGTGTGTAGCCCTGTTCTTTTAAGGATTCACCCATATATGCTGCATAAGATGGTGTACAACAGAGAATTGTAGAATTCAAATCCATCATGAACTGAATTTGTCTTTCTGTATTACCTGATGACATTGGGAGAGTAAGACAACCAACTTTATGTCCACCACCGTGAAGACCTGCACCACCTGTGAAGAGACCATAGCCATAAGCTACTTGCAAAACATCTTCATTTGAGCCACCTGCTGCAACGATTGCTCTTGCACAGCAGTCTTCCCACAAGTCAACGTCGTGCTGAGTGTAGAATGCAACTACACGACGACCTGTTGTACCTGATGTTGAATGAATTCTTACACATTCATTAAGTGGTTTTGCAAGTAATCCATAAGGATAAGCATCTCTTAAATCGGCTTTTGATAAGAATGGGAGTTTGTGTAAATCTTCAATTCCCTTGATATCGTCAGGTGTAACACCTTTTTCATCCATTAAGTTTTTGTAGTAAGGCACATTTTCGTAAACATGCTTTACCTGTTTCACCAATTTTTCTGATTGAAGTTTTTTGATTTCTTCAACAGGCATGGTTTCGATTTCTTTCTGATAGTAACGTTTTTCCATTTTGTTTTCGTCCTTTCTGCAATTAGAATTTAGGTAGTTTTGGATTGCAGAATCATATAAAAAAATCCTCTGCATTCCAATTCGGAACACAGAGGACGAGAAAATTCCCGTGGTACCACCTCTATTTACCATTATCTCACGATAACGGCCTCCGAGTGCAAACACACCCTTGTCGATATAACGGTCGAACCCGTTTGACCTACACAGAAAAATCCTTCAGCCAACGACTAACGGAACGAATTCACCGACTTTACACTACTGCATCACACCTTACGCAGCTCTCTGAGAATGATATTTTCGGATACTATTTTCCGCTCAAACGTCTTTATTACTTTATCATAGTAACACTCTAAACATTCAAAGTCAAGTAGTTTTTTAAAAATTTTTCACTTATGAATTATAACCTAATTCAAATGCTTTTTTGTTCATTTCTACAAATTTAGGTGCAACTGTATTTTCAATTGCTGTAATCCAACTCTCATAAGGAATGTCGAAATATTTTGAAGCCTTACCCATAAGCACAATGTTAACCGCTTTTGATGAACCTGCTTCTTCAGCAAGTGAGAGAGCATCAAGAGCATCAACGCTAACACCTTTATTTGTTAACTCGTCAAGTACATTTTCAGGATACTGTGCTGCACCGATAATTACAGGCATTGGGTCAATCTGCTGAGTATTTACAACGATTTTACCATCTTTTTTAAGGAATTTAGCATATCTTCCTGCTTCAAGTTTCTCGAATGAGATAATAATATCTGCTTCACCCTCTGTAATGATTGGTGAATAAACCTTGTCACCGAAACGAACATAAGTTACAACGGAGCCACCACGTTGACTCATACCGTGAACTTCACTAACTTTTACGTCGTAACCCTCATCAACGAGAAGACGACCTAACAATTTTGATGCGAGAAGACTTCCTTGTCCACCGACACCAACTATCATAACACTAACAGTTTTCATTTTAAGTCCCCTCCTTAAACGATTGCATCAAATGCACAGAGTTGTTTACATACGCCACAACCTACGCACAATGTTGCATCAACTTTTGCTTTTCCGTCTTTCATACTGATTGCAGGACAACCAAGTGTCATACATCTCTTACAAGATTTACATTTATCATTATCCACAGTAAGTGGTGCTTCGAGTTTAACAGATTTTAAGAGCACACAAGGTCTGCGAGAAATAATAACTGATGGCTCTTCTGCTGCTAATTCTTCCTTAACTGCTGTATCACAAGCTTTAAGGTCATATGGGTCAACAACTCTTACACGGTTAATACCAAGTGCCTTACAAAGTGTTTCAAGGTCAACCTTTGCTGCAGGGTCACCCTTAATGTTATAACCTGTTGTTGGGTTCTGCTGATGACCTGTCATACCTGTAATTGAGTTATCAACGATAATAACAGTTGAATTTGTAGCATTATATGCCACATTCACAAGTCCTGTCATACCTGAGTGCATAAATGTTGAGTCACCGATAACCGCAACACTCTTTTTCTCTGCTTCACTACCTCTTGCAAGGTTAAAGCCATGAAGACCTGAAATTGATGCACCCATACAAAGAGTTGAATCAAGGGCATTGAGTGGTGGTGCTGAACCAAGAGTATAACAACCGATATCACCAAGGGCTGTAATCTTATTCTTTGAAAGAGTATAGAACAAACCTCTGTGTGGGCAACCTGCACACATCATTGGTGGACGATTTGGAATATCAGAATCTGCAGAAACACTTTCAGGTAATTCCTTACCAAATGCTTTTGCGATAGTAGCCTGTGAAAATTCACCTAAAATTGAGAACTTTTCTTTACCGATTACATTGATACCAAGTGCTTTAATATGGTTTTCAATGAATGGGTCAAGTTCTTCGATTACATAGAGAGTCTTAACCTTTGAAGCAAAATCTTTAATAAGTTTTACAGGTAATGGGTATGACATACCGATTTTAAGGATACTAGCACTATCCCCCATAACCTCTTTTACATACTGATATGAACAGCCTGATGTGATAATACCGATTTCATCAGAGTTCATTTCAACAGTATTGTATTCACAATTCTCTGCAAATTCCTGCAATTTAAGTGTTCTTTCCTCAACAAAAGGATGACGCTTAATAGCATTAGCAGGTGCCATTATGTATTTTGCAGGGTTCTTTTCGTAGTCCTTTAATGTTGCAGGAACTTTTTCACCTGTTTCAACGATTGACTGGCTATGTGCGATTCTTGTACACATACGAAGAAGCACTGGTGTATCAAATTTTTCTGACAACTCAAAAGCATTTTTTGCAAATGTGTATGCTTCCATTGAGTCTGCAGGTTCAAGCATTGGTACTTTTGCAGCCATTGCATAATGACGTGAATCCTGTTCATTCTGTGATGAGTGCATAGCAGGGTCATCAGCAACACAGATTACCATACCACCATTAACACCTGTATATGAAAGTGTAAAAAGTGGGTCTGCAGCAACGTTAAGACCAACGTGCTTCATAGCACATGCTGAACGAGCACCTGCAAGGCTTGAGCCGAATGCAACTTCACAAGCAACCTTTTCGTTTGGTGCCCACTCGCTGTGAATGTCATCAAATTTACTTAAAAATTCAGTAATTTCAGTTGAAGGTGTACCGGGGTAACTTGAAACAACACCCAAACCACCGTCATGTAATCCTTCAGCTAACGCCTGATTACCTATCAATAATTTTTTCATATCTATTCTCTTTTCCATATACAATTATGATTTATTCTGTGAATCAACAAGACCTTCGCCACCATACATTTTACGGAGTTTTGGTTTTTCGATTTTACCTGTTGGGTTACGAGGTACATCGGCAAAAATAATCTTACGAGGTCTTTTATATCTAGGAAGGCTCATACAGAATTCGTTAATTTCTTCTTCTGTGCAAGTCATACCCTTTTTAACTTCAATAATTGCAGTTGCAATTTCACCAAGACGAGGGTCAGGAAGACCAATAACAGCAACGTCCTTGATTTTTTCATATGCTGCCATAAAGTTTTCAATCTGTACAGGGTAAAGGTTTTCACCACCTGTGATGATAACATCCTTTTTACGGTCAACAAGATAGATAAAACCATCTTCGTCAAGCATAGCCATATCACCGGTTAAAAGCCAACCATCTTTAAGTGTTGCTTTTGTTGCTTCTTCATCACGGTAATAGCAAGTCATAACACCCGGACCTTTAAGGCAAAGTTCACCAACATCACCTTGTGCTACTTCATTTCCGTCAGGGTCGATAATCTTTGTCTGCCAACCGTAACCTGGAACACCGATAGCACCAACTTTATGAACATTTTCTACACCCAGATGAACAGCACCAGGTCCGATAGATTCAGAAAGTCCGTAGTTTGTGTCGTACTGTTGATTTGGGAAATATTCAAGCCATCGTTTAATAAGACTCTGTGGCACAGGCTGTGCACCAATGTGCATAAGTCTCCAATTTGAGAAATCAAATTCATTCAAATCAATTTCCCCACGGTCGATAGCATTGAGAATATCCTGTGCCCATGGAACAAGAAGCCATACGATTGTACATTTCTCATCACTTGCAACTTTAAGGATATTTCTTGACTGTGTACCTTTAAGGATAATTGCTTTTGAACCACTTAAAAGGCTACCAAACCAGTGCATTTTTGCACCTGTATGATAAAGTGGTGGAAT
>CALEIS010000161.1 GCA_937877675.1 uncultured Clostridia bacterium
TTAATGAAATGATGGCAAGAGGTGTAGAACTTCTTCCTGTTGATATTTATAAATCTCGTGCAAGTGTTTATTACATAGAAGACGGAAAAATCAGAATGCCTTTCTCAGCACTTTCAGGCGTTGGTGAAAATGCTGCCAAAGCACTTGTTGAGGGTAGGGACAATAGTGACGGAACCTTTGTTTCCATTGATGATTTCCAAGCAAAGACAGGTGCATCAAGTGCAGTTGTTACGGCATTAAAGGAAATCGGTGCATTTGCAGATTTGCCTGAAACTGCACAGATATCTTTCTTTGGTTTTTAATTTATTTGGTCAATATTATACTTGACACATTTACTTTATTGTGTTAGCATATTAGCACACTAAAGCGAAAAACAATAAAAAGGACAATTTTTAATGAAAAACTATTCCAAAATTACACCCGAAGGTACAAAAGACTATTTAGCACAGGAGAGCCGTGCAATCCGTTGTGCAGAGAAAAGACTTTCATCAGTTTTTAAGTCCAAGGGTTACGAAAAGGTAATGACACCTACAATAGAATTTTTTGATGTGTTTAATAGGGACAGTTCAGGTTATAACCCTGAAGACCTTTACAGTTTGACAGATTCTTACGGCAGACTTTTAGTGCTTCGACCCGATTCAACTCTTCCAATTGCAAGACTTGTTTCAACTCGTTTTCAGAATGCTCGCTTGCCACTTCGTCTTTATTACAATCAAAACGTTTTTGTAAGACAGAAGAATTTGACAGGTAGAAGTGATGAGGCAACTCAAAGTGGTATTGAGCTTATGGGAGCATACGGCCTTCGTGCAGATTTAGAGGTTATCACAACTGCAGTTGAAGCCATTGAAAGTTGCACATCGGCAGATTTTAAACTTGAAATCGGTCACGCAGGTTTCTTTAAAGAACTTTGCAAAAAACTTAATGTAGCTGATGATATTGTAAGTGAGATTTACGATTGTGTTGAAAGCAGAAATTTTGTTTCTCTTAACAATATCCTTGATAAAATCGGAAAAAATGATATAACAGATTGTATTCGTAATCTTCCAAGATTTTTTGGTGGACTTGAAATTATTGAAAAAGCAAAGTCTATTGATTTAGGAGAAGAAGGACAAAAGAGTCTTGATTACTTAAAAGAGTTATATATGCTTTTACAAAATGCAGGACTTTCTGACAAAATCGTTATCGATTTAAGCCTTGTTAACCGTACAAATTACTACACAGGCATTATTTTTAAAGGATATTTGCAGGGTAGTGGTGTATCCGTTGTTTCTGGTGGTCGTTACGATAGTCTTGGTGCAGAATTTGGTCGAGATATGCCTTCTACTGGTTTCGGTATCGAAACAGGTGCTCTTGCTTCAGTAATGCTGTCCCGTGATGAACTTGATGAAGAACAACTTCCTGAAATTATCGTTTTTGGTGAGCAGGAATACATAATAAAAGCACTCCAGTATTCTAAAAACCTTCGTGCAAATGGTGTTTACTGTGAAAATAGTACTTTTGAAACACTCACAGAAACAAAGGAATATGCTCTCTCAAAAGGTATTAAAAAAGTTTGTGTAGTTTCTGAAACAGTAAGGGAGGAAATCTTATGAAAAAATTGAGAATTGCCCTTACAAAAGGCAGACTTGAAAAGAAGAGCGTTGAACTCTTTCAAAAAATGGGAATAGATTGCGACGAGCTTATCAATAAAGGCAGAAGACTTATTCTCAATGCAGGGGACTATGAGGTTGTCCTTGCAAAAGCAGCCGATGTTATTACCTATGTTGAACACGGTGTTTGCGACATTGGTATCGTTGGTAAGGATACAATCGTTGAAAACGGAAAAAGCTTCTACGAAATGATGGATTTAAACCTCGGCAAATGTGATTTTGCTCTTGCTACTCAAAAGGGTGTGGACTTTTACGACGGTTTTAATACAAAACGAATTGCTACAAAATATCCTAATATTACAAAGGCATATTTTGAAGGTAAGGGAATGGATGTTAAGATTATCAAAATCGAAGGCTCCGTTGAACTTGCTCCATTGTTAAACCTTGCAGACGGTATTGTGGATATTGTTGAGACAGGTACAACACTTAAGGAAAACGGACTCGAAGTAAAAGAAAAGATTATGCCTGTTTCTGCACGAGTAATCGTTAATATGGCAAGTATGAAACTTCGTCGTGAAGAGATTGATAAATTCCTTTCTGAAATAGAAAAAGTTATCCCAAAGGGTGAATGATATGATAAATACAGTTTTTGCAGACGGTAAGGCAGACGTTTCCCTTATCGCACAACTTAAAGAAAGAAGTGGCGAGGTAGATAAAAAAGTTACTCTTGCCGTTACTGATATTCTTGAAAATGTAAAAATGAATGGCGACAAAGCCGTTTATGAATACACAGTAAAATTTGATGGTAAAGCACCTGAAAAAGCAGAGATTACAAAGGAAGAAATTGATAAAGCAATTGAAAAATGCGACCCATTCTTCGTAAAATCTTTGGAAGATGCTGCAGAAAATATTCGTGATTTCCATGCTCGTCAGAAGCAACAGAGTTGGCTCACTACAAAAGAAAATGGTGTAATTATGGGTCAGCGTGTTCGTGGGCTTGAGCGAGTTGGTATCTATGTACCAGGTGGTACTGCTGCTTACCCATCAAGCGTACTTATGAATGCAATTCCTGCAAAAATCGCAGGTGTTAAAGAAATTATAATGGTAACTCCACCTGCAAAGGACGGTAAACCAAACCCAGATATTCTCGCAGCTGCTAAAATTGCAGGTGTTGACAGAGTATTCTTAATGGGTGGTGCTCAGGCAGTTGCAGCTTTGGCTTATGGTACAGAAACTGTGCCAAAGGTTGATAAAATTGTAGGTCCTGGTAACATCTTCGTTGCTACTGCAAAGAAACTTCTTTATGGTACAGTTGATATTGATATGGTTGCAGGACCAAGTGAAATTTTGATTGTTGCTGATGAAACTGCAAATCCTAAATTCCTTGCTGCTGACCTTATGAGTCAGGCTGAGCATGATGTGTTGGCATCAGCAATTCTCATTACAACAAGTAAAAAAATCGCAGAAGAAACAAAGAAAGAGTTAGCTCGTCAATGTGCAACTCTTTCAAGAAAAGAAATTATTGAAAAATCTCTTAAGGATTACAGTGCGATTATCATTTGTGACAATATGGACAAGGCGGTTGATTTTGCTAATAAATTAGCACCTGAACACCTTGAAATGTGTGTTGAAAATCCACTTGAATATATCGGCAGAATGGATAATGCAGGTAGTGTGTTCCTTGGTAACTACTCACCTGAACCATTGGGTGACTATTTTGCAGGACCTAACCATGTTCTTCCAACAAGTGGTACTGCAAGATTCTTCTCACCGTTGTCTGTTGACAGTTTTATTAAGAAATCAAGTTTTATTTATTATACAGAAGATGCACTTCGTGAGTGCAAGGACAAGGTAGTTAAACTTGCCGATACAGAGGGCTTAACAGCTCACGCAAATTCAATCAAAGTCAGATTTGAGGATTAAAGAATGTTTCAACTCAATGATAAAGTAAAAAATTTAACACCATACGAGCCAATCAGCGGTACATATGAAATTCGTCTTGATGCTAACGAGTCATTTTTAACTGTTCCAGAAAATATTGAGAACGAAATGGTTGAGGCACTTAAAAATTCTGCTCTTAACCGTTATCCTGACCCAAATGCAACAAAACTTGTGAATGGTTTTGCAGATTATTTCAATGTGGATGCAGATTGTGTAACAGCAGGTAACGGCTCGGACGAAATTATTTCAGTTATAATGAATGCATTTTTGCAAAAGGGTGACAAGATTTTGACTCTTGAGCCTGACTTCTCAATGTATCGTTTTTATGCTGAAATTGCAGAATGTGAAAGTGTTAAATATCAAAAAAATGAAAATCTTGATGTTAATATGGATGATGTGATTTCACTTGCAAATGGTGAAAATGTGCGAATTGTGATTTTCTCAAATCCTTGCAACCCAACGTCAAGAATTATCACAAAGGATGAAATCAGAAAACTCATAAACAATACGGATGCACTGGTTGTCCTTGACGAAGCATATATGGACTTTGCAGGGGACGAAAGTCTTTTAGGTGAATTCCAGAATTATGATAATCTCATTATTTTAAAGACTTGCTCAAAGGCTTTGGGTTGTGCAGCTCTCCGTTTAGGCTTTGCAGTTGCAAACAAGACACTCACAAATGTTATCCGTGCAGTTAAATCACCATATAATGTGAACTCTGTTTCACAGGCTCTTGGTGAAGTGCTTTTTTCACATCCTGATTATATAGATAGTTGCATTGAAACAGTTGTTAATTCAA
>CALEIS010000162.1 GCA_937877675.1 uncultured Clostridia bacterium
CAACAGGAATCGAACCTGTAACTAACCCTTAGGAGGGGTTTATTATATCCATTTAACTATGGAGGCATATATGAGGGTGGATATGAAACCACCCTTAATCAACTTTATAATTTTGTGACCATTTTTCAACCATGGCGTTGAAATCTGCACCTTTTAAATCTCTTAAACACTGAGTACGATAAGTTTCGTAGTAGTTATATGTTTTATCGAAAACATCAATTCTTTGTACAAGGAAAACGTAGTCACCAAGAATGACTGTTGTAGCGCCATTCACCTCAAGTTTTGCTACCTCTCGATAAAATCCACTTGGGAAGGTTCCATCATAGAAAGAGTTGATAATAGTGTCGTGTGTTTCTCTGGTTGTTGCCATTTCAATGGTTGTACCAGTAGATATAAGGTCAGCAGAACGATTAAAACTACCTATGATTGCAGAACGCTCGGCATCTGACATCGGCACGGTTGCGCCATTTTCATCAATGTTAAACAAGTATTCAGTTGCAAAATGAATTGCTATATAGTGTTCCTTAAAATACTTCTTTATTTCGTCTTCATTCACAGGATAAACACCGTTTGTACCATAATAATATTCAAGAAGAACATCTTCATACATTTTTGATGTTTCTATTTTGTAAATTGTTTGTTTACTGATTTCTAATTCTAAGTAATGTGTGCTATAAAGATGCCACAAGTCATTAACTCGGTTAGATAATTCACTTTTTTGTGCAGGAGAAAGTGAAAGATTGTGAGAAGTAAATTCGGTGTTTATTGCTACATATCGTGAAAGGGCTTTGTTAATCTGAGCCTCGTTACCCTTGTGTAAATCTTTGAAGTAATAATAAACCTCATTGTCGATTTTCACTCCGTTTACCTTGACTTTTGAGATTCCTGAACAGGATGAGAAGGAAAGAATACAAAGTACAGAAACGAGAAAGAGTGATAAAACTTTTTTCATTGTTCTTCCCCCTTTGACTCGAGGTATTCACGATAGAGTTTTTCTTTTAAAAGACGTTGCTCCTTGATTTTGCGACGTTCTTCTTTTATTGCCTCTTTATTTTTGCCAATAACACCATTACGATAGAATGCAACTAAAAGCATAGTCACAACTGCACCTATGGCACACGCAATAAAATCAACCATAGTGTCTGTGTTGCCTTTTTGCAAAGTCATACCATAAAGGCTATCCATTGTGAATTCGTAAACTTCCCAACCTACTGCAATTCCCAAGGCAAATGTAATTGAAAAAAGTGATGACATAGCAGGTCCTAAATCTCCACGCTTACGATAGATGATATTTGCAAAATCATAACCAAACCAAGCAGAAAGTACACCTGATGCACAATGAGTAACTAAATCAAAGTGCTCAAAGGTTGTACGATTGTTAAATGTTGAGCCAACACAAACACCGATGAAAATGAAAAGAGAAAGCATTGTTTGTGTTGATGCTTCAACCTCGATGATAAAAGACTTTTTGCCAAAAATCTGGAAAAAGTCCCAAAGGTGGGTGAAGATAATTGCAAAAATTGCTTCCAAAAACTCTACAACTGAACCATGGAACAAGCCAAAAAGTCCCCAGCATAAAATAATTACACGGAGACATATCCAAAGAATTCTTTGGTTTTTAGGTAACAAGCCGTAAGTTTTAGTCATTTTTTAACCACCAAATAATTTGTTCAAGAAAATAATATCACATAAAGAAAAATATTACAAGGAGAGGATGACAAAAGAGCATCCGTCAATAAAAACTTCACCATTTTGTGGGTTAGCACCGTAAAGAGCAAAGGAGTTTTCAAAGTCATATGGTAAACGATAGGAAATAGAATGTTCATTTCGGTTTACAATTACCATAATATTACCATTTTCATCATGACGACGGTAAGCGACACAACCGAGCATTGAAGAAACAGGGGAGAAATAGCCTTTTTGGAAAACAGAATTTTCCTTTCTTATCTTACCCATTGTTTTGTAGAATTCAACAAGGTCATGATTTTCTTTATCCCAAGGGTAGCAACCACGGTTGAATGGGTCTTTATAGCCTTCAAGTCCTGCTTCGTCACCATAATAAACAGATGGCACACCTGGGAGAGTATATTGCAAAGCAACAGCACATTTTAAAAGTCCGATACCTTTTTCATATTTATCGCCCAATGAGTGACAGGACTGCCATTGACGGTCACGATACTCACAGGATTCACCTGCAATTTTGGTAATTGCTCTTTCTGTATCGTGAGTGCCTATATGATTCATCATAACATCGAGGCATTGTTTTGGATAGTTTTCAACAATCTGCATAACTGTTGACATGAAAAATTCTGCCTTACCATTACGACAAAAGTCGAGAATTGCATTTGCAAAAGGATAATTCATAACGGAGTCAAACTGGCTACCGAGAAGATAACGACGACGAGAGCCATAACTGTGTTTGGTTGTGGCATCTTCCCAGACTTCACCCATCAAAAGAGCATCTGGTTTGGTTTCTTTAAGCCTTGCTCGTAATTCGTCAATAAAAATGTCAGGCAATTCGTCGGCAACATCAAGACGGAATCCGTCTGCACCTGCCTTTAACCATTTTTCAATAATTCCACCTTTACCATTGATGAAATTGCGATATTCTTCACCCTCTTCAATAACCTCGGGAAGAGTTACAAATCCCCACCAACTTTGATATTTGTCAGGATAGTTTGTGAATTTGTACCATTTATAATAAGGACTTTCAGGTGAGTTATATGCACCAAGAGTGTTATATCTGCCTTTTCGGTTGAAGTAAACACTGTCGTCACCAGTGTGTGAAAAAACACCATCGAGAATGATGTGAATTCCTTGCTTTTTAGCATCCTTACAAAGCGTTTTAAAGTCTTCTTCCGTGCCTAAAAGTGGGTCGATTTTACCATAATCAGCAGTATCGTAACGATGGTTTGAGTGGGACTCAAAAATTGGGTTTAGATAGATACAAGTTACTCCTAAATCTTTAAGATATGAAAGCTTTTCTCCGATACCCTTTAAGTCGCCACCAAAAAAGTCGTTGTTTAAAACTTTTCCTTCTGGAGTTGGTTTCCATTCAGGCTCGTTACCCCAATCCAAACGGAGAATTCGGTCGTCTGGTACATTTTCTTTTTTAGCACCTGAATTATAGAAACGGTCAGGGAAAATTTGATAGATAATTCCACCTTTTAACCAGTCAGGAGTGGTAAAATCTTTTTCTGTAACTGTCAATTGCCAGTCTTTTCGTGCAAAATTATTTCCTGAAAAATCACCGATTCCGTCTTCTGTTTGGAGAATTGAGCTTCTGCCGTAGGAAGAAATATAGTCGAAATGATACCAGTAAAGACCTTCTGTTTCGATAGTGGTGTGAATATCCCAGATTTCGGTGTTGTCGTCTGCCATTCCTGCCCAGAGCATATCTCTTTCTTCATAATGTCCGTCATCACGACGAAGCATAAAAAGAGCTTTACTGCAACAAAATGAGCGTGGCATACAAAGGCGAAGATGGATTTCTTCACCTGCAGAAATGCTACCGAATTTGTCTTTAAAGAATAAATCTCTTGAATTGTAAGGGATGAATCCCATACCTTCACCACCGAAAAAAGTAATAACTTATTTTATCAAAATCACTATTATATTGCAATAGAAAAATGACGGGAGATAATCCCGTCAAAATCTTATTTCTTATATTTTTCAACTAATCTTGTATAATCTTCGTCAGAAATTGCAACAACTGAACCGTGTCGTGGGTTGAATGCCATACTGTAATCATTTGGATTGACTGGCAAGAAGTTTTCAAAGTCCGTTGTCTGTTGCATGAAAAATCTATCTGTACCATATTCATCCATTATCATAACCCACTCTGCAGTACCAGTTATGTTATATATTTCACTACCCTCAACACCTGTTTTTGCAAGAGAAACAACAACTGCATCATCACAATATGGTCCATTCAAATTGTCAGCGGTTACATATGCTATTGTCTGGTCTTCGTCGTGCTTGAAATAGAGATAATATTTACTATTTAATTCGCTGTATGCAATATCTCCGTCAATTGTCTGAATTCCAGGTCTTTCAAACAAAAGCTTTGGCTCAGTTATAGTTTTGAAATCTGTGGTGTATGCATAATACATCTGTGCAACATCATTTTTTTCGTCAGAATGTGCCCAATAGACCATATATGCATTTTCTTTTTTATCCCAATATGCTTGTGGTGCCCATGCTCTTGTAGTTGTAGCAAAATCACCACCGAAATTACGCATATCAATAATTGTTTCGTCAGTCCATTCAATCAAATCTTTTGATTTCCATGTGACAAGGGAATGGTTTGATGTCCAGCCTTCAATACATTTCATATCTGTACCGATTATGTAATAAAATCCGTCCTGACCTTTGAGAATATATGGGTCACGGACACATTTTTTACCCTTTGTTTGTAAGATTACAGGCTCGTTGTTATTAAGGGAAACGAAATTATATCCATCTTCACTTACTGCAAAGTGAATTCTTTCTTGTTCAGGTTCATTTCCAACAAAATAAGCAAAGAGATATTTGCCACTTGTGCTTTTAGCAGGTGTTGCATAATTCATGTGTATCACCCTTTCGTAAAACTGTATAAAGTATATATGAAATCATTGAAAATGTCACTTGACGGGATGAATAAAATAAAAATCAATATTTTGTGCAATTTTTTAGGTGTTATTATGGTGTGTAATGTGTTGATTTTACAGTTTCTATATGATAAAATAATTTGAATAACTTTTTAAGGGGAATTTTTATGTGTAAATTTTATGCAGAATTAATGGACAGAGATGCCGTTGTTGGTTGTAACGAGTTTAACAACGAGTATTTTTCATTTAACTATGAAGAAAAAGACGGCTTTATCAAAGGTGTTTTCACAGCAAAGAAAGATATTGAAATGAAAAGCCTTGCTGTAACTTATGATAAGGATTTTGATGATGACGATTTGTTCTATGCAAACGGTTATCAGGCTTGGACAACTTCCCGTGAATTCTCAAAAGAAGATAAATTTGATGGTCTTCTTGAACTTGCAAAAATTACAAAGTTCACCTCTCATTTCGTAGGACTTTCAGGTGACTACCATTTTGCAAAGGGATATGGTGAAACAGGTAAATTCCATGGATATACATATTGCTATTTCCGTAAAAAAGGTGGCAACGAATTAAAACTCTACGGTTCAAAGAGTGAACGTCAGGGCTTTACAGTTTTTGAAGTTGATATGCAGGGTGGAAAGTTCAGCATCACTAAGGATGTTGAAGGTCTTCGCCTTAAAGCAGGTCAGGAATATGTAATGTTTGACCTTGCAATTATTGAAGGCAACATGGACGAAGTTATGGATAAATATTTCTTTGACTTTGTTGGATGCAAGAAACCTGCAATCAAGCATCTTTCAGGTTATACATCATGGTATAACTATTTCCAGAATATCAATGAAGATATTATTATCCGTGACCTTAACGGTCTTGACAGAGCAAGTGAAGAGGTTAACATCTTCCAGGTTGACGATGGTTATCAACACGCAGTTGGTGACTGGCTTGTTACTGACCACAAAAAATTCCCTAAGGGCATGAAATATATTGCAGATGAAATTCACAAGAAGGGCTACAAAGCAGGTATTTGGGTTGCTCCTTTCTCTGCACAGTGCTCATCTATGATTGCTAAAAAGCATCCGGATTGGCTTATCAGATGGAATAAAACAGGCAAAAAGATGCTCGGTTGCCAAGGTTGGGGTGGTGCATATACTCTTGATATCTACAACCCTGAAGTTCGTGCATACATCAAAAAATTCTTCGACACAATCCTCAATGTATGGGGATATGACATGGTAAAACTTGATTTCCTTTATAGCCAGTGTATTGAACCAAGATATGGTAAAACTCGTGGTGAAATCATGTGTGACGGTGTTGATTTGCTCCGTGAAGCTTGTGGTGACAAGTGGATTCTTGGTTGCGGTGTGCCAATCGGTGCTTGTATGGGTATTTTTGATGCTTGTCGTATTTCTTGCGACGTAAATAAGAACTGGAAATTCGAACTCAAGAAGAGTCTTAACATTAACTCAATCGTTACATGCATCAGAACAAATGCTGAAATGCCATCATCACAGAATGCAATCACAAACACAATTTTCCGTAATCACCTTGACGGCAGAGCATTCTGTAATGACCC
>CALEIS010000163.1 GCA_937877675.1 uncultured Clostridia bacterium
CACCATTGATTTTTGCTTCAGTAAGATAAACCTTCTTGTTTTTAACGATTTCGTGTCTGTCACCAATGTAATAGAACTCACCATCAACCTCTACAAGCTGATATGCCTTTAACATTGTATTGTTCTTGTAAATATTATTACCAACAATACCTTCACGCATTATCATCTTACCGTTTTCGTCAAAGTCATAATAACCAACAGCAATTGGTGTACCATCTGCATATGTAAGACCGTTGATTCTTGCCTCGTTGAGATAAGCTTGCTTATTCTTAACAATTTCGTGACGGTCACCGATAAAGTAGAAATCACCATCAATTTCAACAAGTTGATATGCTTTTAATTGAGTATTATTCTTGTAAATTTTATTACCAACAACGCCGTTGATAATAATCATTTTACCATTTTCGTCAAACTCATAATATCCTGCTGTGATTGGTGTACCGTCTGCATAAGTAAGACCATTGATTCTTGCTTCGCTTACATAAGCTTTTCTGCCTCTGATAATTTCATGGCGGTCACCTATGTAGTAGAAATCACCATCAAATTCTACAAGCTGATATGCTTTTTGCATTACATCATCTTTGTAGAAATGATTGTCTTTAACACCTGTGAATATGTGACAAACAACGCATACACCATCTTTGTAACTATGATTACCTGTTGCATCAAAATAATTAGCAACATAACTGTCACCACATTCACAAGTGTATGTTGTATATCCTTGCTCTATGCATGTTGGCGGTGTTACAACTAAATTGTATTTATGTATGTGATAATTATAATGGATTGTTGCATTAATTAAAGGATTATTATTTGTTTCAATGGAAATCTTATCCCATTGTGCTATTGTTCCTGAATAGTAAACATGTTTCATCTTATAACAGCAGGAAAACGCATAGTCATCAATTTTTGTTACGCTATATGGAATCATTATACTCGTTAGACTATAGCAATTTTCAAACGTTCTATATCCTATTAGTGTTAATTCACTGTATATTATTACACTTTCAAGATTGCTATAATTTCTGAACGCATAATCACCTATTGATGTAACACCACTATTTATAATAACATGCTTGATATTATCTTTATAATTTACCCACGGTTGATTTACAAGATATTTGTTCATGTCACCCGAGCCAGAAATGGTAAGAGTACCTGTTACATCATCAAATGTCCATACAAGCTTGTCGCTGAAAATCCCTGTATCGATACCGACATATTCACTACAGGAATCACAGTATTTATTAGAGTTATTATCAGTATGACCGATTACATTAACAAAGTTATCAACATAAGTAAATCCACATTCACAAATAAATGTTGAGTAGCCTTCCTCTGTGCAAGTTGGATGAGTCACTATTGTTTCAGAATGATGTGTCAAGTGTTCATTTTCACCAAAATAAATATATGCATCCTTCACATCACTACTGCCGTTAATTAAATTCCACTCTTCTTCAATACCTAAATAGTATATAGACAATCTTTTAGTAGCATAATTTTCAAATGCTGACCTTTCAATTGTCGTTACGCTCTTTGGAATTGTTACGCTTTTAAGATTTTCACCACAATCATAAAACGCATTTTTACTAATTGTAGTTACAGTATTAGGAATTATATATGTCGTCATTTGTGTTCCCTGTGGACAAAGTATAAGTGTTGTTTTGTCTTTGTTATAGAGAACACCAAATTTATCACTGTAATAATATTGATTTTCACTGTTAACATCCACTGTTTCAAGATGATAACACAAACCAAATGCATCTTCACCAATAGTTTTAACACCTTTACCTATTATTACACTACTGAGACTATCACACTCATAGAAAGATTTTGCACCGATACTCGTTACACTGTCGGCAATTATAACGGATTCAAAAGAATTATAGGCAAACGCCTCGTCACCGATTCCTGTTATACCTTCCGTTATAACAAGTACTTCCACATAATAACTTACATTACTATTAAAATCTTTGTGATAAAACGAATTGAGTTTATGACCATTTTCAATAGTACCAGTACCATAAACAGTCAACACGTCTGTTGATTGATCAAGAACGCTAATAAGATAATCACTTGATTTGGTTGTAAGCGATGTTTCATTGAGAATAGGAATAACCTGACCTTCCACATATACAAAACCACAGCTTAGACATCTTTCATCAAGAGTATTACCTTGTTCAGTCATTGTTGGTACTTTGGCAGGAGATACAACTTTTGTATGACCCAAAGCATTGAGTACAACTATATGTTCATCATTACATACTGTACAAACTATTTTACCTAATCCCTTTTCTATACAGGTTGCTGGAGTTGTTACAACAGTTTCATAGATATGAGCGTGTCCAGAGTCTCCCACACTATTATAATGAATAGTTGCACTGCTGAGATAAGTATTATACTGTGCTATTGTGATATTTTTCCATTGTTCTTTTGTACCTGAATAATAAACATCATTCAAATCAAAGCAAAGGTAAAACGCATTTTCATCAATTGTTTTTACACCAGCACCTATTGATACTGATGTCATATCTGAACACATAAAAAATGCATAAGCGCCGATTTGAGTAACACTATCCGCAATAACAGCCGTTTCAAGATAACGGAACTGTCCAAAAGCACTATTTGAAATTGATGTTATACCCTCTTCCACGATAATGTGCTTAACATCATCTTTGAAACTCGTCCATTCACTAAACTTACTCATATCTCCAGCACCGGAAATAGTTAATGTTCCGGTGGTTTTATTGAACGTCCAAGTAAGATATTCCGAATCCGTGCCTGAAATTATTTCATCTTCTGCACCAATAATAGGAATAATTTCCTGTGCCACAAGTATCCAACCACATACCGAACATTTCCGGCCTTCTGTAAGTCCCGTTGTAGTTTCAGTTGGTGCAACTGCAGGAATGACTTCTTCTATGTGATTTTCTGTTTCAGGAACAAAATCATCGTGCATTTTACCACCACAGATTGAACAGACATATATTGTATATCCACTATATGCACAAGTCGGTTCAATTACTTCACTTGCATAATATTCGCATATATGGTCTCTGTTATCAAAATGCAATTTTGCATTAAGTAAATCACTATTACCATCTTTACTTATAGAAATTGCATCAAATTTTGTCTCTGGGAATGCACAATAAACATCCTCTAAGGCTCCACAACTCCAAAATGCATCATCACCTATTGAATTCATACCTTTTCCCATATAAATACTACGAAGTTCACTACAATTTGAAAATGCATCTTCTTCTATTGTAGTAACACTATTTGGTATTTTAACCTGAGTCAAATTTTCACAAAGTTTGAAAGACCATTTACCTATAATCTCAACACCATCAGGAATCTCATACATAGAACCATTCGTCGAATTTATAGGAAAACGAAGCAATGTTTTCATATCTTTACTAAAAACAACACCATCAATAGAACAAATATATGGATTATCTTCTGAAACTATAATCTCTTTAAGATTACTTGTACCGTAAAAGTTCTTTCCTTGAAAATCAGAAACACCTGCACCAAGAACAATATACAAAAGACCACTTTTATTTAAGGATTTCCCAATTCTCTCAACAGAATCTGGAACAATTATCTTTTTTGTTGTTGCGTAATATTTAAAACTGTCGTATATTTCAATCACTTTGTAACCATCAACCTCTGATGGAAGTGTAAGTGTATAATCTGCTGTTCTCGAAAGTCCTTTATCACTATTAATTCGGCAAGTTTTATCCGCCTCAGAAATAACAGTATAATCGTATGTAACTGTATTTCCTTCAGCACTTGCTGTGATTGGAATAATAGATATTACCATAAGAATTGCGAGGATAATTGATAAGAATTTATTCGCCTTTTTCATAATATTTCTCTCCCCATATTATAAAATACTGCTTTTCCAAATTAAAGTATATTTCATATTTGTGAAAATTACAATATTAAATGCAAAATTATAGATTTTTTTAGTAAATTTGCAAGATTTTTTTAATTTATCCTATTGACAATCGTATTTTGCAAAATAAATCATTGATAATTGAAATAAACTATTCCATAACAATCTCCCCCACAAATAAAAAAAGTGCGTCAATCGAAATCAACGCACATAAAATGCATAACTCCGATTGCTGCGACACAACTTTGACAACTATAAGAGTATGCAAAGATAGAGTATGCATTTTTACCAAAAATAAAAATACTACTCCTATAGTTATCTATTTAGTTGTGTCGCAAGATTAGTATATCACGGAGAATTTAAAAAATCAATATTTTTAAATTAAAGCAAAAATTCAGGGTAGAGTCATAAACTCTACCCTTTTTGTCAGGATGCTTTATTTGATTGTTTTTGCTTTTCCATTTCCTGACAAGTGGAGGTTTCAAGCATTTTTTCAGCGAGTATTGCATAGCCTTGTCTAGGGTTATTCACAAATACATGTGTTACTGCACCAACAAACATACCATTTTGAATTATAGGACTCCCACTCATTCCTTGTACTATACCACCTGTTAAACCTAACAATCTATTATCAGTTATTTTTATAATCATATCTTTATTTATCGAATTTGGTTTAGAAAATATTCTTGTTATCTCAATATCATAAAATTCCGTCTTATCATTAACAGTACAAGCAATCTGTGCTTTACCCTCTTTCACCTCTTGTTTCACAGCAACGGGAATCAAATCTTTTTGTGGACAACACGAAAAACCATAAACCCCTGTTTCTCCATTAATACATATTGTCCCTATACTTTCAGAATCTAAAATTCCAGACAATTCACCAATATTCCCCTTGCTACTTTTATAAACTCCATTTATCGTTACCTGACACATTTCACCATATTTAAGAGGCATTATTTCATTAGTATCAACATCATAAATGGCATGTCCTAATCCACCAAAGGATTCATTTTCAGGATTATAAAAACTTATTGTACCTAATCCTGCTGCACTATCTCTGACCCATAAACCTGCACGATATTTTCCTGTATATGCTTCTTTCAATGTTTTAAAATTTACTTTTATTTCTTTTCCATCTCTTAAAAGCGATATGCTTATTTTATTTCCTTTACTATTCTGTAAAATCTTTGAAAAATGTGATGTTGATGTTACAACTACACCATCAACTGATTTAATAATATCACCAATTTTAATTCCTGCATTTTTTGCGGGATTTTTTATTCCATCATCTGTTTCAATATCATCCACATCAACTACTATAACTCCATCCGTGTACATTTTAATTCCAAATAAATCTCCGCCCAAAACTACATATTTTCGTTTTGAATTTATTATAGTCGCTTTCTTAATGGGAATAATATTCAAAAGCATTATTTCTGCTTCATTTTCACTATTCTTACGATTTTGGATGTTATTAACATTTTTCTGAGATTTAAAATTCAAAATATCGATACCTAAAATGGTTTTTCCTGTATAATTACTACCTTCAACGATATTTATTCTGTTTGGAATAGTAAACTCAAAGAAAACTATCGAAGCAAATATAAAAAAAGAAAATACTGCACATATTGTGGCAATTATTTTTATTGTCCTATGCAATTCATCACCTCCATGCGAAATTCATCGCACTAATAATTTGCCACAACTTATTTTAAATATTTTAGGTAAAAAAAACGCCTTACGGAGAATTTTCACAAACCGTAAGGCAATTTTTATTTTATTAAATTGCAAATTTTTTCCACTGTTTGTTCAACATTTGAATTATTTAAATCAAGAACAAAATCAGCGTATTTTAAGTATAAAGGTGAACGCTCATTATAAATATCATCAATAGTCTGATTTTTAGTAGCAGCAACACCACGAGTACTTATATTATCGAGTCTTGCTTTAATCTCATCAAGTGAAACATTGAGATAGATAATCTTACCATTTTTCTTTAAATGCTCAATAGCTTCTTCACGGAAAATTACGCTACCACCTGTTGCAACTACAAAATTATCACCATCGAAACTCATAACTGCTTTTGCTTCGCAATCAAGGAATGTTTCAATTCCGTCATTGTCAATGATTTCCTGCAAAAGTCGTTTTTCATTTTGCTGAATAATCAAATCAGTATCAACAAAGCCAATACCCAATGTTTTTGCAAGAATAACACCAACTGTACTCTTGCCACATCCAGGCATACCAATCAAGACGATATTAGGCATATTTATATTGAGATTTCGTGAGCAATCTTATACATTTCAAGGTCGATTTCCTTTTTCATGTTAAGTGCTTCAAAGATATCATAATCAACAATTTCATCATGTTTCATTGCGATAACTCTGTTACCGATACCTTCTTTAAGGAGTTCAACAGCCTTATAACCCATAAGAGATGCTGTAACTCTATCACGTACTGTTGGGTGACCACCACGCTGAACATGACCAAGAACTGTTGCTCTTGTTTCAACACCTGTTTCAGCCTCGATACGTTTAGCCATTTCTTCAACACCACCGATACCTTCAGCAACAACGATGATGAAGTGCTTTTTACCAGTGAGCTGTGTTCTCTTCATTCTGTCAATAACATCACGCTGGAAGTCATATTCAACTTCTGGAATAAGAATTGTTGTAGCGCCACAAGCAATACCCGCATTAAGAGCAATATAACCTGCACGTCTGCCCATAACCTCAACAACTGTGCAACGGTCATGTGATTCAGATGTATCACGAAGTCTGTCAACCATTTCAAGAACAGTATTCATTGCTGTATCATAACCGATTGTGTAGTCTGAACAAGCAATATCATTATCGATTGTACCAGGAACACCAACGCAAGGAAGTCCACGAAGTGATAAGTCACGAGCACCACGGAATGAACCGTCACCACCGATAACAACTATACCATCAAGACCTACATCCTTAGCAACTTTAAGTGCTTTCTGAAGGCCTTCTTCTGTTTTAAATTCAGGGCTTCTTGCAGAATAAAGAACTGTACCGCCACGGTTGATAATATTAGAAACTGAACGAAGGTTCACTTCATACATATCACCCTGCATAAGTCCATTATATCCTCTTCTAATAGCCATTACTCGCATACCGTTTTCACATGCTGCACGAACAACTGAACGGATAGCCGCATTCATACCTGGAGCGTCGCCGCCACTTGTAAGAACACCGATTGTTTTCATTATACTCACCCTTTTATAAGTTTTATATCCACATTGAACATTAATGATAACACAAGAATTACCAAAATGCAATATATTTGGTTATTTTTGTAAAATTACGTTTTTCTCTCCTGCTATAGTTTTCAATCTATTCAATGTTAAATCATCAAGACTGATTTTTTTACAAGGAAAATACTTTTTACTGCTTGAAAAATAAAAATACACAGGCATTTCACCATTTGGAGATGATGAAATAATTTCATTACATTTATTGTATATTTCGGATTTTTCATTTTCTGTGCGTATGAATAAACCAATCTTTTTAACCTGATTTGCTTCCACGCTTTCAGCAGATTCTGCAAAATCAAGAATTATTTTTGCTCGTTCTTCTTCCTTAACTGAAAGACGTCCACCAAGCATTAAAACATTACCATTATATATAATATTCGCATATTTTGAGTAAAGTTTCGGGAAAATTATTACTTCTATATTGCCATCAACATCTTCAACGGTAACAAATGCCATTGTGTCGCCATTTTTAGTTTGTTTTTTTGTTACCGATGAGATTATGCCCATAATTTTAACTGATGCTGTATCAGTATATTTATAGGAAACTTCATTTTCATCACTTATCATTTCACCAATGCTGTCACATTTCAGTTTCTTCTTTAACTGTGCATATCGTTCCATTGGATGGGAAGAAATATAAAGTCCTGTAGTTTCTTTTTCATATGATAATAATGTTTCTATTGGATATTCAACAAAAGTCTTCATTTTAAATTCTGTTGCAGTATCACCATTCAGCAAATCAAAAAATCCGATTTGTCCTTCAAGATTTCTTCTCTTTGCACTATCCAAATCATCAATAACATTTGAAAGATTAAGTAGCATTTCCTGACGATTACTACCCAAACCATCTAATGCACCACTTTTAATTAAACTTTCGACTGCACGACGATTAAAGCCTTTACCATGTACTCGTTTGCAAAATGTATAAAATGATGTAAATTTACCATTTCTTTCACGCTCTGAAATTATTGTATCAATAAAATCATGACCCAAGTTTTTAATCGCTAACAAGCCAAACATAATCGCTTTTTTCCCGTTTGGTGCAACTGTAAAGTTTTTATATGTGAAATTTACGTTTGGTGGAAGAATTTCAATACCATTCTTTTTGCAATCATCAATATAATTTGCAACCTTATCAGAGTTATCAAGAACGCTTGTAAGTAATGCCGCCATAAACTCACATGGATAATAGCATTTTAAATATGCTGTTCTATAAGCCACAACAGCGTAGGCTGCTGCATGAGATTTATTGAAAGCGTAAGAAGCAAATGATGACATATCATCAAAAATTTCATTTGCAATTTGTTTACTTATGCCATTTTTTGCACAACCATCACAGAAAAATGCTCTTTCTTCTTCCATAACCTTGTGTTTTTTCTTTGACATAGCACGACGGACAATATCAGCACGTCCTAATGAATAACCTGCCAAAGAACGGAAAATCTGCATAACCTGTTCCTGATAAACCATGCATCCATAAGTAACATCAAGAATGTTCTGAAGCATTGGTGTTTTATATCTTATAAATTCAGGATTATGTCTATTTTGGATATATGAATCAATTGAATCCATAGGACCTGGTCGATAAAGAGAAATAACAGCAATAATGTCTTCAAGATTTGTTGGTTTAAGTCGCATAAACACACTCTTCATACCTGATGATTCACATTGGAAGACACCATCCGTAAGACCATTAGTAAACAATTCGTAAACATTTTTATCATCATAAGATATTTTTTCAATATCAAAATTAGGATTATTTTTCTTAACCATCTTAACACAATCATTAATAACAGTTAATGTACGAAGTCCCAAAAAGTCCATTTTAAGAAGTCCCAACTCTTCAATTGTTGTCATTGTGAATTGAGTTAAAACTGATTCATCATTTTTAGCCAAAGGCACATAATCACTTACGGGTCTGTCAGTAATAACAATACCTGCTGCATGGGTTGATGAGTTTCGTGGCATACCCTCAACGCTTTTTGCAGTATCAATAAGTTCTTTTGTTTTTTCATCACTTTCATAAAGAGCTTTTAACTCGTCGCTCTCATTAAGCGCTTTTTCAATAGTAATTCCAAGTGTTCTTGGAATTTTTTTTGCCACATTATCGACAACTGCATAAGGCATTCCCATTGCTCTGCCAACATCACGTATAGCAGCACGAGCCGCCATTGTACCAAATGTGATAATCTGTGAAACATGGTCATAACCATATTTATTTATAACATAATCAATTACTTCCTGACGTCTTTCATAACAAAAGTCAACGTCAATATCGGGCATGCTGACTCTTTCAGGGTTTAAAAATCTTTCAAAAATTAAATTGTATTTTATTGGGTCAACATTAGTTATTCCCATACAGTATGCACATATACTACCAGCACCTGAGCCACGGCCAGGGCCAACAGGAATACCATTATCACGAGCATACTGAATAAAGTCGGCTACAATAAGAAAATAGTCAACATATCCCATATTCTCAATTACCGACAACTCATATTCAAGTCTATCAACATAAAGAGAGTCAGGGTTTTCTCCATATCTTTTCTTTAATCCCTCATAACACTTCATTTTAAAATACTCGTAGTGAGTATATCCATCAGGGACAATGAAATTAGGAAGTTTTGTTTTACCGAATTCAAAATCGAAATTACACATATCTGCAATTTTTTGTGTATTATCAAGAGCTTCTTGTTTTGAAAACAATATTCTCATTTCATCTTCGGTTTTAAGATAAAAATTGTCACTTGTGAATTCGAGTGAATTTTCCTCGTCAACAGTATGGTTTGTTGCAATACAAATAAGAATCTTTTGAGTATGTGCATCTTCTTTATTTACATAATGAACGTCATTTGTTGCAACAAGTGGAATACCGGTTTCATTTGAAAGTCTTATAAGTGCCTCATTAACAATCCCCTGCTCAGGAATACTATGATTCTGCATTTCAAGGTAATAATGGTCTTTACCAAAAAGATTACTGTACCAAAGTGCAGTTTCCTTTGCTTTAATATACTCACTATTCATAATGAGTTTTGGTATCTCCCCTGCAAGACATGCAGAAAGTGCAATAAGGCCTTCATGATGTTTTTCTAAAAGTTCACGGTCAATTCTTGGCTTTGTATAGAATCCATCCACCCAAGCAGATGAAACAAGTTTAATAAGATTTTTATATCCTGTTTCATTTTCACAAAGCAAAACAAGGTGATGTCTGTTTGAGTCAACACCATGGACTTTATCAAATCTACTACGAGCAGCAACATAAACCTCACAGCCTATAATAGGTTTAATATCGTGTTTTTTTGCTGCTTTATAAAAATCTACTGCACCGAATAAATTTCCGTGGTCAGTAATGGCAATTGCATTTTGTCCACGTTCTTTTGCAGCAGAACAAAGCCTGTCAAGACGACAAGCGCCGTCAAGCAAGCTATATTCTGTATGAACATGCAAATGAACGAAAGACATAATATTACCTCAAATTATTCAGTAACTTTTTTATAAAAATCAAAACAATCAAATGTTGCAAAATAGTCTGCAGGAGTTTCTGCACGACGAATTAAATCAAAACTTCCATCTTCTTTGAGAAGAATTTCTGCTGATTTAAGCTTACCATTATAGTTGTAACCCATAGCAAAACCATGAGCACCAGTATCATGAATGAACATTAAGTCACCCATATCAACCTTTGGTAACATTCTATCAATAGCAAATTTATCATTATTTTCACAAAGTGAACCTGTAACATCATATTTATAATCACAAGGCTCATTTTCTTTACCCATAACTGTAATGTGGTGATATGCACCATAAATTGCAGGACGCATAAGGTTAACTGCACAAGCATCAACACCGATATATTCTTTATGAGTATGCTTCTCGTTGATTGCACGAGTTACAAGCGCACCATAAGGAGCAAGCATAAATCTGCCAAGTTCTGTAAAAATTGCTACATCATCCATACCTGCTGGTACGAGAATTTCATTATATACCTTTTCAACACCTGCACCGATAGCAAAAATGTCATTACCCTCTTGGTCAGGACGATAAGGAATACCAATACCGCCTGAAAGGTTAATAAATTTAATATGAGCACCTGTTTCTTCTTTAAGTTTTACTGCAACTTCAAAAAGAGTTTTTGCAAGTGTTGGATAATATTCATTAGTAACTGTGTTACTTGCAAGGAATGCGTGAATACCAAATTCCTCAACACCCTTTGATTTCATAATCTTGAATGCTTCAAAGAGTTGTTCTGTTGTCATACCATATTTTGCATCACCTGGGTTATCCATAATGTTATTTGCAATTGAGAAATATCCACCTGGATTATAACGGCAAGAAAGTTTCTTTGGAAGATAACCAAGTGTTTTTTCAAGAATATCAATATGTGTAATGTCATCAAGATTGATGATTGCACCGATATCATCTGCATATTTGAATTCTGCAGGTGGTGTATCGTTTGATGAGAACATAATGTCATCCCCTACTGCACCGATTGCCTTTGAAAGCATAAGTTCAGTAATTGAAGAACAGTCGCAACCACAACCATAATCTCTTAAAATGTTAATAAGGAATGGGTTTGGAGTTGCTTTAACTGCAAAATATTCTTTAAAGCCCTTATTCCAAGCAAATGCTTTTTTAAGATTCTCCGCATTTTTACGAATTCCTGCTTCATCATAAAGATGAAATGGAGTTGGATAAACTTTTGCAATTTCTTCTAATTTTTCTTTTGTTGTAAATGGTACTTTGCTCATATTATTCACCTAAATATCCTTCAATATATTTCTTTATCACATCAAGTCCTGCACCTGTTTCTGATGAAAATGGGATTATTCTTTCTTCAGGCACAAAACTCATTTCCTTTTTAGAGTTTTCAATTCTTTCATTGTATTCTTTTTTCTTTTTAAGCTTGTCCGCTTTTGTCATTACAACAATGAATTCGTATCCACTTGCTTGTAAGAATTCCATCATCATAATGTCATCCTTTGTTGGTGGATGACGCATATCAACAAGCTGAACAACAAGTTTAATGTTTCGGTCAGAATTAAAATATCCTTCCATCATTTCTGCCCAACGGTCTTTTTCAGTTTTGGCAACTTTTGCATATCCGTAACCTGGCAAATCAACAAAATTTACATCATCAACCTGATAAAAGTTAATTGTAATTGTTTTACCCGGCACTGAACTTACTCTTGCTAAATTCTTTCGTTGAAATAATCTGTTAAGCAACGAACTCTTGCCAACATTTGAACGTCCTGCAAAAGCAATTTCAGGCAAATCAGAATCAGGTAACTGACCGAATGTACCATATGCCGCCTTAAATTCTGCTTTATCGTATCTCATAATTACCTCTTTTTTTACACAAGTGCTACCTTAAGCACATCTTCACCTGTTTTTGCAAATACAAAATTGATTTTTTCCTTAACCTTTTCATCTACTTTATCAAGGTCACTACGATTTGCCTCAGGTACAACTACTGTTTTAATTCCTTCAACATAAGCCGCCATTGTTTTTTCACGAAGACCACCTATTGGAAGAACTCTACCTGTAACAGTTATTTCACCCGTCATAGCAACATTTGATTTAACTTTACATCCTGAAAGTGCAGAAACAAGTGCTGTGAAAATTGTTACACCTGCAGATGGGCCATCCTTTGGTACAGCGCCTTCAGGGAAATGAATGTGAATATCTTTATTAAGATAGAAATCTTTATCTATTCTATACTTTTCTGCATTTGTTCTTATATAACTGATTGCAGCCTTGGCAGATTCTTTAATAACATCACCAAGAGAGCCTGTAAGTTCAAGATTGCCTTTACCATCCATTACAGCAACTTCAACTGTAAGCATTGTGCCGCCAACAGACGTATAAGCAAGTCCATTAACAACACCAACCTGGTCAAACTTCGAACTCTCATCGGGTTTAAACTTAACCGCACCAAGATATTTTTCTAAATCTGTATCTTTTACAGATATTTTACCATCAAATCCCTTTGCATATTCAACTGCAATTTTACGAAGAACTTTTGCAATAGTTCTTTCAAGGACACGAACACCTGCTTCTTTTGTGTAACCACTGATGATGGCTTTAAGTGCTTTATCAGTAATTTTCACATAGGACTTTTTAAGTCCGTTGGCAACAATTTGTTTTGGTACTAGGTGTTTCTTTGCAATATTGAATTTTTCCTCGTATGTATAGCCAGGAATATCAATGATTTCCATTCTATCAAGCAACGGTGCTGGAATTCTGCTCTTGTCGTTTGCAGTTGTAATAAACATAACCTTGCTTAAATCATAAGGAATTTCTAGATAGTGGTCTGTAAATGTGTTGTTCTGTTCTGCATCAAGAACTTCAAGAAGCGCAGATGATGGGTCACCACGATGGTCAGAACCTAATTTATCAACTTCATCAAGAAGAATCAATGGATTTGAACTTTTTGCAGACTCAATGGCCTCAATTATTCTACCTGGCATTGAACCAATATAAGTTTTTCTGTGACCACGAATGTCAGCCTCATCACGTACACCACCAAGGGAAATTCTTGCATATGTTCTGCCCATAGCACTAGCAAGTGAACGTGCGATTGATGTTTTACCTACGCCTGGAGGACCTGCAAGACAGATAATCTGACCTTTAACATCAGGATTAATTTTACGAACTGCAAGGAATTCTATAATTCTTTCCTTAACATCATTAAGACCATAATGGTCATTATCTAGAACTTCTTGTGCATGTTCAATATCAAGATTTTCTTCTGTACAATAAGACCATGGTAATGAAATGACTCTATCAAGATAATTTCTGATAACAGCAGACTCAGGACTTGATGATTGCATCTTCATAAGTCTGTCGCATTCACGAATAAGTTTTCTTTCAATATCAGGTGAAAAACCAATTGAACGAATTTGCTCTTTATATTCTTCGGATTCAGAAATTGCACCATCACCTTCATTGAGTTCTTCAGAAATTGCCTTGATTTGCTCACGAAGATAATACTCACGCTGATTTTCTTCCATTTGTTCCTGAACTTTGTTATTGATTTCTTCTTCAATAGTTAAAAGTTCAATTTCTCTTTTAAGAATCAAACAAAGTGACTCTGCCCTCTTTAATGGATTAAGTTCTTCCAACAGACCTTGTTTAACTGCATAGTCAAGTGGAATGTTTGAAAGAATGTAGTCGGTAATTTCTGCTGCTTCTTTTCTAACTGAAACACCCACAACAATATCATTTGGAAGTTTTGGTACAAAATATGAATATTCCTCAAAAATACCCACAAGATTACGCACAAGTGCTTCCTCGTACATAGCATCTTCAACAGATACCTTTTCTGTTTCAATCTTTCGTACTATTGCCGATAAATATGGATTAGCAGAGTTCATGTGTAAAAGTTCTGCACGATAAAGTCCATAAACAATAACACGAAGAGTATCTGTGCCTGGCAATTTCATAACCTGCTTGATTTCACAAACCACTCCTGAACGATAAATATCGTCAATTCGTGGGTCATCACATTCCATATCAATCTGTGCTGCAAGAAATATGTTTGTTTTCTTTTCCATAGCAGCTCTAATTGCTTTTACAGACTTTGGTCGTCCCACATCAAAATGCATTGTCATTTCTGGAAAAACAACAAGTCCACGCAAAGCTACCATAGGAATTGAAAATGATTTTTCATTAAATTCGTCAAATAAAATATTATTTTTTTCCATAAATAAAAATATCACTCCTATTATGAACTTATATTATATAATAAAATACAAATATCTGCAAGATATAGTGTTATATTTTTAAAAATTTTGTCTTTCTTTTGGAGTTTGTTAAAAATCATAACAACTTTTTGATATTTTACAAACTTTTTTCAAAAAACTTTGTTAATATTTTGTCATTCTATTGACTTTTTATTTTGCTTTTTGGTATAATTCCGTCAATGTTTAATTTTTTAACATATAATTTATTGTAAAACACACTTGGAGGTTATATTTATGGCAAGAGTTTATAATTTTTCAGCAGGTCCTTCAATGCTTCCTGAAGAAGTACTTAAAAAGGCTGCAGCAGAAATGCTTGATTATGAGGGTAGCGGTCAATCCGTTATGGAAATGAGCCACCGTTCAAAAGTTTATGACAGCATTATCAAAGGTGCAGAAAAGCTTCTTCGTGAGCTTATGAATATTCCTGATAATTATAAGGTTTTATTCTTACAAGGTGGTGCTTCAACTCAGTTTGCTGCTATTCCACTTAACTTTATGAATAAAAATGGTAAGGCTGACTTTGTAATCACAGGTCAGTGGGCTAAAAAAGCATATCAAGAAGCACAGAAATATGGTGAATGTAAGGCAGTTGCATCATCAGCTGACAAAACATTCTCATACATTCCTAAACTTGATAAAAATGAATTCACAAAGGATGCAGACTATTTCTATATCTGTATGAACAATACAATTTATGGTACAGTTTACCACGAACTCCCTGATACAGGAGATGTTCCACTTATTGCAGACGTTTCATCATGCTTCCTCTCAGAGCCAATTGATGTTTCAAAATTTGCTATGGTTTATGGTGGAGCACAGAAAAACGTTGCTCCTGCTGGTCTTACAATCTGCATTATTCGTGAAGATATGCTTGGTAATGCAAGAGATATTACACCAACAATGCTTAATTATCAGATTATGGCTGATAACGATTCTCTTTATAACACTCCCCCATGCTATACTATTTACATTTGTAAGCTTGTTCTTGAATGGCTTAAAGAAATGGGTGGCTTAGAGGCTATTAAAGAAAGAAATGTAAAGAAAGCAAAAATTCTTTATGATTTCCTTGACAACAGCAAGATGTTCAAAGGTACAGTTGTTCCTGAAGACCGTTCACTTATGAATGTTCCATTTGTAACTGACAGTGAAGAACTCAATGCTAAATTCATTAAAGAAGCAACAGAAGCAGGTTTTGTTAACCTTAAAGGTCACCGTTCAGTTGGTGGTATGAGAGCATCTATCTACAATGCTATGCCTGTTGAAGGTGTAGAAAAGCTTGTAGAATTTATGGAAGAATTTGAAAAAGCAAATTCATAAGGAGAATCATTATGTACAACATTTTAACTTTAAACAAGATTTCTGAAACTGGTCTTTGCCGTTTCAGTAATGAATATAATTGTGCTACTGATGTAGCAAATCCTGATGCAATTCTTGTTCGTTCAGCATCAATGCATGATATGGAATTCCAAAGCAATACACTTGCTATTGCTCGTGCAGGTGCAGGTGTTAACAACATCCCTATCGACAAATGTAGTGAAGCAGGTATTGTTGTTTTCAACACACCAGGTGCTAATGCAAATGCTGTTAAAGAACTTGTGCTTACAGGTCTTTTCCTTTCATCAAGAAAAATTATCCCTGCTATTGACTGGGCTCTTACATTAAAAGGTAACGGTGACACTGTACCAAAGGATGTTGAAAAAGGTAAAGGTGCTTTTGCAGGTCCTGAAATCAAGGGTAAAACTCTTGGTGTAATTGGTCTTGGTGCTATTGGTATCCTTGTTGCTAATGCTGCTGCCGCACTCGGCATGAAAGTTATTGGTTATGACCCATTCCTCTCTGTAACACAGAGTATCACACTTAACCACCATGTGCAGCTTACAGATGACCTTAATGTTATCTTTGCAAATAGTGAGTATGTTACACTTCACTTACCTCTCAATGATAAAACTCGTGGTCTTATCAATGCTGATTCAATTGCAACAATGAAGGATGAAGTTAGAATTCTCAACTTTGCTCGTGGTGAACTTGTTGACACCGATAGCATTCTTGCTGCTCTTGAAAACGGAAAGGTTGCTGCATATGTTACAGACTTCCCTAACGATGCAGTTATTGGTGCTCCTGGTGTTATTGCAATACCTCACCTTGGCGCTTCCACTCCTGAATCAGAAGATAACTGTGCTATGATGGCAGTTGACCAGATTGCTGATTTCCTTGAAAATGGTAGTATTGTTAACTCTGTAAACTACCCTGCTGTTACATTAACAAAAACTGAAAAACACAGAATTACAATCATGCACAAAAACATCTCAGGTATTGTTAGCAAAATTACATCTGCATTTGCTAATGAAGATGTTAATATTGACAATATGGTTAACAAGTCAAAGGGTGAATATGCTTACACAGTAATTGATTCAGACACAAACGCTTCTCCTGAATCACTTGAAGCATTAAAGAAGATTAACGGAATTATCCGTATTAGAGTAATTAAATAAAATTACAAAACTAAAAGAGACCTGTTCGATTGAACAGGTCTTTTTTATTTTGCTTATATCAAATATCAATATGCTTCAACCATAGTTTCATCAGCAACTGCTCTTTTGTCAGGCTTTTTACCAACGGCAAAGGCAATATTTTTAGCATGGTCACCTACACGTTCAAAGTCGATAAGCGTATTAACAAACATCATACCAGCACGTGTTTCACAATGTTCTTCATTAAGACGTTGAAGATGAGCATTCTGATATTTTTCTTTAAGATTATCAGAAATTGTTTCAAGAGTTTCAATCTGTTTTGCTTCATCCAATGTCAATTCTTGCTTTTTGAATGAATTTATAGATGCATCTAACAACTCCATAACGCATTTATGCATATTTTTCAATTCTTCTACTGCACCTTCAGATATTGCAAGTTTTTCATTGCTACGAACAACTTCTGCTTCAATAAGGTTAACAGCATGGTCACCAATACGCTCAATATCATTTACAACATGGAAAAGACGACCAATGTATTTAGCATCATTATAGTCCAAATCAAGGGCATTAATTTTTACAAGGTTTCTTGTAATTCCATGATTTAAGAAGTTTACAACCTCTTCAACAGACTCGATTTTTTCTTTCTTTGATGCATCATTATTAATCAAGGCGTTTGCTGCACGGTCAAAGTTATCTCTTGCAAGTTCAGCCATTCTAATAACTTCTTTACCAATCTGTTCAACAGCAACTGGAGGTGTGCTGAGAAGATGTGCGTCATAGAACTTAAATTCAAGTTTAGAGTCCTCAGGCTCTTTATCAGGGATGATAAGACAAGCAATTTTAATAAGAATATTTCCAAATGGGAAAAGAATAACAGTACTAACAATATTGAAAATAATGTGTGCTGCTGAAATTTGAACGGAAACATTGTCACTTAATCTTTCCAACAACGAAGTATATGGCGTGAGTGCTGTGATAAGCACAAAGATAACCGTACCAATAACATTAAATAACAAGTGTATAATTGCAGTTCTTTTTGAATTTGTCTTTGAACCTGCAGCAGAAAGAAGTGCTGTTACACAAGTACCAATATTCTGACCTAAAAGAATATATACAGCAAAATTGATTGGAACAAGTCCCTGCAACGCAAGTACTTGTAAAATACCTATACTTGCAGATGAACTCTGAATCACAGCTGTGAGTACAAGTCCAATAAGAACACCTACTACCGGATTACTAAAGTTGGTCATAAAGTATGTAAATACTTCTGAATCACCCAATGGTGCCATACCATATGACATCAATTTCATACCAACAAATAACATACCGAAGCCTGCTATAGTTTGTCCGATGTGTTTTATAATATCTTTTTTGATGAAAAGCATTACAAAAACACCAATAAGTAATGCAACTGGAGCAATCTTACCTAAATCCAATGCAATAAGCACACTAGTAACTGTTGTACCAATGTTGGCACCCATAATAACGCCAACTGCCTGTGTAAGATTCATAAGTCCTGCGTTCACGAAACCAACAACCATGACCGTTGTTGCAGATGAACTTTGAATGAGCGCAGTAACAAGTGCACCCATAATGACAGCTAAAAATCTATTTTTAGTCAATGCACCTAAAATCTTTTTCATTTTTGAGCCAGCGGAATATTCCAATCCCTGACCCATAGCATCAATACCATAAAGAAAAAGACCGATACCAGTAAAAAAGGACAACAAATTCATTATATCCATAGTTTTACACCTTCAATTCTTTCACCTTTAATTCTTCGTTATATTTGAATTCTGCACCACGATTACCAAGATGAAAAACAGTTTTATTTTTTACCTTAAACCAAATTTTTCTCTCAACTCTTGAATAATTGATATCTTTTGATTTCATATACATTTTGAAGAAATCAAGTCGTCTATAAAAGTCCTTGTAGTTCTTATACTTATCTTCTGTCCATGCAATTTCTGCAAATGCAAAAATTCTTGGATAAACCGAAAATTCCCAAGCGTCATAAGTATCAATCCACTCTGACCAGGATTCAAATTCCATACCTAACACATTTTTTTCATTTATAAATCCAGACTTAACCACATTAAATTTATAAACTTTTTTCAATGGTACCATTGCATAAGAATAATCAAAATATAATGAAGGACAAGTTGAAACAATAAACTTGCGTTTGTTATTTTCAGCTTTAACCCATGATGGGCTTCGCAACAACCAATAATGACCAATTATATCTGCATCTGTTTTATTGCCAATACCATCATTCCACTCAACACTTGTTTTACCAAGCTTTTTAAGTATATCATTAACTCGATTATTAAAATATACTTGTAATTCCTTACCTTTTTTAAGACCGAGCTCTTTCATTTTTGCTTGGCATACAGGACAATCTTTTTCCCAGATTTTTTGTCCTTTTATCGCTTCGTCACCACCCATGTGGAAGTATTTATATGGGAACAACTCAGCAACTTCAGTCAAAAGTTTTTCAATAAAATTATAAGTTTCTTCCTGCCCTGCGCAAAGAATATCTTTTGTAATTCCATTTTCGCAATAGACTTCATAATTTTCTTTCAAACAAGAAAGCTCAGGATACGCTGCAAGAATTGCAACTGTATGTCCAGGCAAATCTATTTCAGGAATAATATCAATGCAAAGACTCTTTGCATACTCTACTATTTCACGAATTTCATCTTTTTTATAATAGTGAAAATACTCATTTCCACCCTTTTGAAGACCTGGAACCTTGCTTAATATTTCAGCACCGCCAAGAAGTTCATATTCTCTTTTACTTCCTATTTCATTAAGCAATGGGAAAATTTCACTCTCAATTCTATAACCATGGTCATCACTAAGGTGCCAATGAAATTTATTAAGTTTGAGAAGTGCCATATTATCAAGAGTCTTTTTAACAGCATCAATACCAAAGAAATGTCTTGACTCATCCATCATTCCACCACGATAGCTAAATTTTGGATAGTCGTAAATTTCTGAGCAATTAACAACAGCCACACCACTTGTTTTTTTAGATTGCATAATCATTATTTTGAGAGTTACAACACCATAAAAAGCACCATTTTCATCAGATGCAGAAATCGTAACTCCATCAGGCTTAACTTTAAGGTGATATGACTCCGCACGCAAACTCTCATCTTTTGAAATCTTGATTTGACCATTATTAGCATCTTTCTTTGTTTTCAAAAAATTGGAAATATACTTACCTGCCTTAATAAATTCAGGTGCACAAAGAACGGCTGTTTCAGATGTAATTGTATATGTACCATCAAGAACATTATACTTTTGAGGTTTTGGAATAATACTGTATTTTGCCTTACTCATTTCATTTCCTCCAATACCTTTTTACAAAAATCAGGAACATCAGTAATCAAGGCATCACAGCCCCAATTTGTGAGTTTTATTATATCTTCTCTCTCATTAACTGTCCATGGATTTACCTTTATTCCCAAATTATGAAGTTCCATAATTTCCTTGTGAGAAATCAAGAAATATTCAGGATGAGCAGCATCAACACCTAACTGTTTGCAGTATTTTGCAACACCAAAGGACATAATTTCATTACCTAAATCATTTTTCTCGTAAAGCAATGCTGTTTTTACATTCTTATCAAATTCTTTTACCTGACGTACACACTCAGGGTCAAAACAGGAAATGATTGAATTGTTGATAATACCATACTCATGGACTTTTTCAACAACCTTTTTTACAAGCTCATTATCCTTCTGTGGTGGTTTGATTTCGATATTGATTAAAGCCATACCCTTAACAACATCTAAAAGTTCATTTAAAGTTGGCAGAGAAACACCAACAAAATCGCTATTAAAATATGAACCAAAATCATAACTTTTAAGTTCTTCAAGTGTCATTTCATCAATACGACCAACACCATTTGATGTTTCATCAATAGTATAGTTATGACAAATAACAATTTCATTATCAAGACACAAATGAACATCTGTTTCAATTCCGTCTGCCTTAAAATCCAATGATTTTTTAAATGCAGGAATTGTATTTTGTGGAGTTACTCTATTGGCACCACGATGAGCTAAAACAAGTGGCATAAAAATCCTCCTTGGTAAAATCAAACTACTTCAAGATACATTTTACCAAAGAGAAATATGATTTGTAAAGAATTATTTGATTTTTTTGAATAAATCCTCGCAAAATTCTAGTAATTTAAACTTAATAGAATACCTTTTACCGTTATTAACAATATTCATTTCATCTGAATTTAAAACATCATCAATTCTAGCATCACCTTTTGCTGCTGGCAAACACATAGGTGGAAACATCACACACCACCAGTTTTTACCCTTACCCTCACCTATTACAACTTTAACCGCTGTGTATTCTCCTGCAGGTAATGTTACTGAATTTTCATATACTCTTGTTTTAAAATACTCTTTGGCAACATAGATTTCTACATCATAATCATAGCCTTCATCTCTAATTGTTTTTAAAGCAACTTTTTCAAGTTGTTCAATATTTGGAACAATTTTTTCTTGTGCATCTTTTGCAGTCAAACTACCATCAAAAAGTTCTTTACCCTCTTCCAGTACAGCATCACGAACTTTTAACTTTAAATCTTGGTCATAGTCTTCATCAGAATTAGCAATTACATGCATTCTCAATACTTTATTTCTAATTTCATCACATTGTTTTGAAAATCCAATAAAACTAAACGAATTGACAATAAGTACAGCTATAAGAATTGAAATTTCAATTCTGACAATTGTTTTTTTCATGATAATCACTCCTTGTGTAAGGAGTTTTGACATTCAATTGGAAAAATATACAAAAAAATCCTGATATAAAATCAGGATTTCATTTTATAAGGTTACACCATCTTTAAAAATTGCGATTTCTCTGTATGAATTGAGCTCGTTTTTGGATTGTTTTCCGTTTGCAGTTTCAACTATCAAATCAAACAGTTCATCTTCATTACAAGATTGAGCATCAAAGTCAATCCAATGAGTTTTTTGTTTTGCGAGGACGGTATTTGTTGCAATTTTAAGTGTAGGGATTGGTGCACCAAGTGGTGTACCTCTACCTGTTGTGAATAAAATCATATGGCAACCAGCTGCTGTAAGGTTTGTAACAGCAACTATGTCGTTACCTGGCCCATTTAGAAGATTTAAACCCTGTTTTGAGAGAATATCACCATAATCTAGGACATCAACAATTGTTGCTGTACCACCTTTTTGCACACATCCAAGAGATTTTTCTTCTAAGGTTGTTATTCCACCTTCTTTGTTACCCGGTGATGGATTTTCACTCACAGGCTCATTATGATTTATAAAGTATTGCTTATAATTATTGATAAGGTCAACAGTTTTGTCAAATACTGTTTCGTTTTCACAGCGATTCATCAAAATCTGTTCTGCACCAAACATTTCGGGCACTTCTGTAAGGACGGCCGTGCCACCCATTGAAATAAGTTTATCAGAAACCTTACCACAAAGAGGATTTGCAGTAATGCCTGATAAACCATCACTACCACCACATTTTAAACCTAATTTCAGTTTACTGATTGGCACTTGTTGTCTAATATCGACTTCGCAGATTTCTTTTAATTCATCAATTATTTTTACTGCTTCTTCAATTTCATCTTCGCAATCCTGAATATTAAGAAAACGAACTCTTTTTTTATCATACACACCTAAAACTTTTTTGAGTTCAGGAATATTATTATTTTCACATCCAAGACCTAAAACGAGTACTCCACCAGCATTAGGGTGTTTGATAAGTCCACAAAGTATTTTCTGAGTAATTGCATAATCTTCACCCAACTGACTACATCCATAAGGGTGTGGGAATGCAAATGAGCCAGTTAAATTTGCAATCTTTTCTGCAGTTTTATTAATGCAACCAACAGTATTTATAACCCATATGTCATTACGAATACCTATATCACCATTTTCACGAATGTAGGCATTTATCATAATGGGTTTTCTTGGTTCAAGAGATTCAAAATTGGGAGAATACGTATAGTTTTTAAGACCCGAAAGTAAGGTTTTAAGATTGTGAGAATGAACATGAGAATTCTCTTTTATATCCTCTGTTGCCACTCCAATCGAAAAACCATATTTTATGATTTCTTCACCTTTTTTGATATTTCTCAACGCATATTTATGTCCATTATCAAGATTAACTTTTACGTTATCCTTCTCATTTATTACATAATAGCCCATGTGATAGCCTCTCTGATTCCTGAATTATGTATTTTATCAAGACTCTCATTAACAACATCATATAAAATTGATAAATCATGTCCCCACAATTGTGCATTGGAAAGAATGAATTTTAAATCGTTATTTTTTATAAAATCAACTACATCTTCGTTATCCTGAGGTGTTTGTGTCTTGTAATATTCAACAAGACATGCAAGTGAAAAGGCCAATGGTTTTGGAATTGATTTTTCAATTTCAATATAATCTAAAAGAGTTGGTAAAACTCTTACTGAATATTTACTTACTGAATTGAGAGAAATTGCCTTCCAACTATGCTTAATATATGGGTTAGCAAAACGCTCTAACACTGCGTTTGCAAATTCTCTATTTTCATCGTTATCACCTAAAACAGGAATAATATACTTTGATAAACAAATATCAAGATACCCCTTTAATTGCTCATCACGGATGCTTTCACCTACTGTTTCAACACCACAAAGCAATGATGGAAAAACAAGAGAAGTATGGGCACCATTGAGAATTCTCACCTTCATTTTCTTGTAAGGTTTTACATTATCTGTCCAGACAACATTAAATCCTGCTTTTCTAAGTGGTAATTCCTCTTCATGGTCACCTTCAATTACCCACAAATGGAACAATTCCGCAGTATTTAAAAGTTTGTCCTCATACCCTATTTCAGCAATTAATCTTTCGGCTTCATCTTTTGGATAACCCGTAACAATTCTATCAATAAGAGTATTACAGAATAAATTTTCATTATTAATCCATTCTACAAAACCGTCATCCAAATCCCAAAGCTCAGCATACTTAAGTACACATTCCTTAAGTGCATCACCATTATTATCAATCAACTCACAAGGAAGAATAACAAACCCTGAAAAACCCTTTATGTATCTATGATATA
>CALEIS010000164.1 GCA_937877675.1 uncultured Clostridia bacterium
TGGGACGTTAAATTCGTTAAAGAAGGTGCAAGATGGTATCTTCGCATCACAATTGACAAAGAAGACGGTGTAAGCATTGACGATTGCGTTGATATGCACCACGCTATTGACGGTCCTCTTGACGAGGCAGACCCAATTGAACAGGCATATAATTTGCAAGTTCAGTCCCCCGGCATTGAAAGAGAATTATCACGTGATTTCCATTTCGATTGCTATTTAGGTGAAAAAATTCAAGTCAGACTTATCAAAGCTTTTGAAGGCAAGAGAGAATATAAAGGTATTCTCATTGACTACGATAATGACAGTATTACAATTGCTGTTGATGAAGAAACTGAAATGAATATATTAAAGAAAGAGGCATCCTGGATTAAGGCAGACGATTTCGAAGGAATCGGCGATATTGAATAATCGGGATAAAATTAGGAGGTTTTACGGAAAATGAATAAAGAATTTTTTGAGGCAGTTGCTCTCATGGAAAAAGAAAAAGGTATTCAGGCTGAATATCTCTACGACAAAATTAGTGAAGCAATTGTTAAGGCAGTAAGAAAAGACTACAACAACAAAGACGTTGTTGCATGTGAAATTGACCCAGAAGCAAAGACAATGAGAGTTTATATTCACCTCAACATTGTTGAAGAGCTCGAAGACTGGGATACAGACATTCTTGTTGAAGACGCTATTGAATACCGTGCAGATGCTAAGGCTGGTGAAACTCTTGAAATCGACCTTGACACAATGAAATTCGGTAGAATTGCAGCGCAGACAGCAAAGCACGTTATCCGTCAGGGTATCAAAGATGCTGAACGTGGTCAGATTATCAAAGACTTCCAGTCAAAGACAAAAGACCTTATTTCTGCAAAGGTTGGCAGAATTGACCCAATCAACGGTAATGTTACACTTGAAATTGGTAAAGGTACTGCAGTTCTTCCAAAGGCAGAACAAGTTCCTGGTGAAACATTCACAGAAGGTCAGATGATTAAGGTATATATCAGCGAAGTTAAAGAAACAGAACGTGGTCCTCGCATTATGATTTCAAGAACTCACGCAGGTCTTGTTAGAAGACTTTTTGAACAGGAAGTTCCTGAAATTTATGACGGTATCGTTACAATTCACTCTGTTTCTCGTGAAGCAGGTATCAGAACAAAGATGGCTGTTAGCACAAAGGATGAAAATGTTGACCCAATCGGTGCTTGTATCGGTCAACGTGGTGCTCGTGTAAACAACATCGTTGAAGTTCTCGGTGGAGAAAAAATTGACATTGTTAAATACAGTGAAGACCCAGCAGAATTTATCGGTGCTGCACTTGCTCCTGCAAATGTTGTTGAAGTTGAAATTATCAGCGCTGAGGATAAAAAATGTCAGGTAACTGTTCCAGACCATCAGTTATCACTTGCAATCGGCAACAAGGGCTTGAATGCTAAACTTGCTGCAAAACTCACAGGTTGGAAAATCGACATCAAACCTGAAAGTGGTTTCTACGAAGGTTAATCCTAATACTTAACAAAAGAAAGGAGATAATATAATGAAGCAGAAGAAAATTCCAATGCGTCGTTGCAACGGATGTAACGAGCAAAAGGCAAAAAACGAACTTATAAGAATTGTTCGTAGTCCTGAGGGTGAAATCAGTCTTGACCTCACCGGTAAAAAGTCAGGTCGTGGAGCATATATCTGCAACAACATTGAATGTCTCCGAAAGGTACGAAAATCACGCAGAATTGACAGAACTTTTGAAATAACAATTCCTGATGAAGTATATGACAGTCTGGAGGCACAGATTAAAGAAAATGATAACGGATAATTTAAAAGGTCTTTTTGGTCTTTGCCGTAGAGCAGGAAAAATGTCCTTGGGACACGATGCCGTTGTTACATCAATCAAGAAACGCAAGGCACACCTTGTAATAACTTGTAACGATGCTTCCGAAAGACTTAAAAGAGAAATCAATGACGAATGTTCTTTTGATGGACGTAATATTAAATATATTGACGCATCTTTCAAAAGAGAAGAACTTGCTCTTTGCATTAGCTCAAAGGCAGGGGTTATTTCAATAGACGACCAAGGGTTTGCAGAAAAACTCATTACGATTTTAATGCAAGATAACTGAAACGGAGGTTATGAGAATGATTAAAAAGTACAAGGTACATGAAGTTGCAAAGGACTTTGACATCCAAAGCAAATTTATTATAGAAAACCTTTCAAAACACTTTGAAGGTGAAAAGAAATCACAGACAGCACTCGAAGAAAAAGAACTCGATTTTATCTTTGATGTAATCACAAAGGAAAATTCAGTTAATAGTTTTGATTCATACTTCAATGCTGTTCCACAGGAAAAGGCACAGCCAAAGGCAGAGCCTAAGAAAGACAAGGCACCCGCTAAGGATAAGAAAGACAACAAACCTGTTGACAACAAGAAGCAGAATACTCCTGCAAAACAGAATCCTCAGCCACAGCCACAACAACAGCCACAGAAGAAGAAAGAGAAAGACCCTGATAAGCCAATGCAGGCTCGTACAAAGGGTGAAATGCGTCATATTGACACAAGAGCAAACTCTTTTGATGCTGAAAAATATAACGAAAAATATGAAAATATTGCTCCTGCAAACGCACACCAGAGCGACAATATGGTGAAGAAGCAGAAGCTTAAACAAAAGAGCCAACAGTACCGTAAACAAGGTATGAGAAGTGGCAAAAAGGAAACTGAAGCAGAAAGACTCAAGAGAATTGCTGCAGAAAGAGCAAAGAAACCACCTGTAATCACAGTTGGTGACGAAATCACTGTTGGTGAACTTGCTTCTCGTCTTAAAATGACAGCTGCAGAAGTTATCAAAAAACTCTTTATGCTTGGTATGATGGTTTCTGTTAATGAAGTTATCGACTTTGATACAGCTGAAATCGTTGCTACTGAACTCGGTGCAAAGGTTAACCGTGAAGTTGTTGTTACAATTGAAGAAAGAATTATTGACGACTCTGAAGACGATGAAGAAAATCTTGTAACACGTGACCCAGTTGTAGTTGTTATGGGACACGTTGACCACGGTAAGACATCACTTCTTGACGCTATCAAGAACACAAATGTTACTGCTACTGAAGCAGGTGGTATTACACAGCATATCGGTGCTTATAGAGTAAATCTCAATGGTCAGTACATCACATTCCTTGACACTCCTGGTCACGCTGCATTTACATCAATGCGTGCTCGTGGTGCTCAGGCAACTGACGTTGCAATCCTTGTTGTTGCCGCTGATGACGGTATTATGCCACAGACAATCGAGGCTATTAACCACGCTAAAGCTGCTGAAGTTGACATTATCGTTGCTATCAACAAAATGGATAAACCAGGCACAACAGTTGACAGAATTATGCAGCAGCTCACAGAGCATGGTCTTGTTCCTGAAGAATGGGGCGGTGACATTATCTGTGTTCCTGTTTCTGCAAAGACACATATGAATATTGATAAACTCCTTGAAAATGTTCTTCTTACTGCTGAAATGAGAGAACTCAAGGCTAATCCAAACAGAGCTGCTAAAGGTATCGTTATTGAAGCTCGTCTTGACAAGGGTAAGGGCCCTGTTGCAACACTCCTTGTTCAGAATGGTACACTTCATTCAGGTGACATTGTTGTTGCAGGTACTGCAGTTGGTAGAGTTCGTGTTATGGTTGACGACAAACACCGTTCACTTAAAGAAGCAGGTCCATCTGTTCCTGTTGAAATCATGGGTCTTGACGAAGTTCCACAGTCAGGTGACATCTTCAATGCTGTTTCTGACGAAAGACTTGCTCGTGAACTCGTTGAAAAGAGAAAGCAGGAAAAGAAAGAAGAACAGTTCAATCAGTATCAGAAAGTTACTCTTGATAACTTGTTCTCATCAATCAATGCAGGTAAAATCAAGACTCTTAACATTATCGTTAAGGCAGACGTTCAGGGTTCAGTTGAAGCAGTTAAGCAAAATCTTGAAAAACTCTCTAACGAAGAAGTTCAGGTTAAGGTTATCCACGGTGGTGTTGGTGCAGTTAGCGAATCAGACATTATGCTTGCGAGTGCATCAAATGCTATTATCGTTGGTTTCAATGTTCGTCCTGACCCAGTTGCTACTGAAATTGCAGAACGTGACGGCGTTGATATGAGAATGTATCGTATTATTTACGACTGTATCGAAGAAATCGAAGATGCTATGAAGGGTATGCTTGCACCTAAATTCCGTGAAGTTCTTCTCGGACGTATTGAGGTTCGTAACGTATTCAAGCTTTCTTCTGCAGGTACAATCGCAGGTTCATATGTTCAGAATGGTAAGGTTACAAGAAACGCACAAATCCGTGTTGTTCGTGACGGTATTGTTATTGCTGAAGACTCAATTTCATCACTTAAGAGATTTAAGGATGACGTTAAGGAAGTTGCTTCAGGTTATGAATGTGGTATCGGTCTTAACAAGTTTAACGATGTTAAGGAAGGCGACATTTTTGAAGCCTTTATTATGGAGGAATATAGAGACTAATGGCAGGATATAGAGTAGGTAGAGTATCTGAAGATATTAAGCGTGAAATCGTTGCCGTTATCCGTGAATTAAAAGACCCAAGAGTAAGGGACAAAATCCTTACTGTTGTTCGTGTTGATGTAAGCTCCGACCTTTCTTTTGCAAAGGTTTATGTCAGCTCAATGAGTGGCATTGAAGATGCAAAAGAGGCTGTTAAAGGACTTACATCTGCAACAGGTCTTATACGACGTGAGGTTGGCAGTAAATTACATTTGAGAAAAACTCCTGAACTTAAATTTATTGCCGACGATTCCGT
>CALEIS010000165.1 GCA_937877675.1 uncultured Clostridia bacterium
GAGGTAAGTCGAGCAAAGGATATGCTTGTTTCACCTAGTGAATTTTTATCTCTTGGTAGTGGTAATTATCGAGAAAAACAAATAGGTGAGTGCTATGTGAAATATCAACAGTTGCTTAAAAATGCTGATGCAATGGATTTTGATGATATTATATTCAATACAGTTAAGTTGCTTGAAAATAATGAAGATGTGAGGGAATATTATCAGAACAAGTTTAGATATGTTCTTGTTGACGAGTATCAAGACACTAACCATGCACAATTTATGCTTACAAAGCTTCTGTCTGAAGGTTATAACAATATTTGTGTTGTCGGTGATGACGACCAAAGTATTTACAAATTTCGTGGTGCAACTATCGAGAATATTTTAAGTTTTGAAAAGAACTTTAGAAATGCTCAAGTAATTAGACTTGAAGAGAATTATCGTTCAACACAAAACATTCTTGATGGTGCAAATGCAGTTATTTCAAATAATGAACAGCGTAAAGGAAAAAATCTTTGGACATCAAATGGTAAAGGTGACAAGATTATCCTTAATACTCTTGAAGATGAGTATGGAGAAGCTAAATTTATTGCTGATGAAATTATGAAAACAATGGGTGCAACGGGCAAGTTTAGTGATTTTGCTATTCTTTACAGAATGAACTCAATGTCAAACTCTATTGAACGTTCATTAGTAAGAAGTGGTATTCCATATCGCATTATTGGAGGCCACAAATTCTACGACCGTATGGAAATCAAAGATGCATTAGCATATCTTTCTGTTATAGCAAACCATGGTGACAATCTTCGTCTTGAGAGAATTATAAATGTTCCCAAAAGGGGAATTGGTGCAACAACTATTAATGCTGCAAAAGAAATTTCAGCAACCTTGGGCATCAGTTTATTTGATGTTTTTAAGTCTGCTGATGAGTATGAGAAGCTTAAACGTAGTGCACCTAAATTACAAGAGTTTACATCTATGATAGAAGGTTTCACATCTCTTTTAACTCATGAATCATTATCTTCAGTTTTTGTTTCATTACTTGACGAAACAGGTTATAAAGCCATGACTATGGCTGATAAAGAAAAGGGTGAGGAAAGACTTCAAAACTTAGATGAATTAAATAATAACCTTGTCAGATTTAAAGAAGAAAATCCAGAAGGTGATTTATCTGATTTCCTTGAAGAAGTTGCTCTCTTAACGGATATTGACAACTATAATGCGGATGCTGATACAGTTGTTTTAATGACACTTCATTCTTCCAAAGGTCTTGAATTTCCGGTTGTTTTCATTCCCGGTATGGAAGAGGGTGTTTTCCCAGGTATGCAGTCATTGTACGATTCATTTGAGATAGAAGAAGAAAGACGTTTAGCATATGTTGGCATAACAAGAGCGAAGAAAAAACTTTATTTATTAAATACACGCTCAAGAATGATTTTTGGTTCAACTAAATACAACAGACCATCAAGATTCTTAGAAGAATTGCCAAAAGATTGTTGTGAAACTTTAGTTAAACCAAGACAACCTATTCAAAATAAAACAGTACAAACTCAGAATAGTAAACCAATATCTCACGGATTTGGCACTAACTTTAATTCGACCAAAAAACAAAACGATAATTCGTTTATTGTTGGTGAGCAGGTGGTACATAGAGTTTTTGGTAAAGGAATGGTTGTTTCATTACGTCCAATGGGAAATGATGTTCTCATGGAGATTGCTTTTGAAAAAGTAGGCACTAAAAAGATTATGGCAAACATGGGTGCTGTTAAAAAGGCGTAAAAAAAGAGGTCATTGACCTCTTTTTTATATGTCTGAAAATGGATTGTAGATATTTGATTGACTAACGTGAATTGGGTCACGTTGTTGATTATATCTATAAAAACTCAATATAAGACCTATTGCAAAATAGATGCAGAGATTAGATGAACCACCGGCGCTGAAAAATGGTAATGTAATACCAATAACCGGAAATATCATAAGACACATCCCAATGTTAATGATAACTTGTCCAGCAATCATAGCAGCAACACCACAACACATTATTTTGGTATTACCAATTTTGTCGTGTCTTCCTGTTCTAATGATTCTAATAACAATTGCAGTCAACAATAACAATGCTAAGATGCATCCTATTAGACCAAGTTCTTCTCCGATAACTGCAAAAATCATATCGTTTTCGCTTTCAGGTATTGCATTTGGAATTTGTGTAAGTGAACCTTTAAATAGTCCTTGACCTGTAATTCCACCGCCACCTATTGCTACAAGACCACGTTCCTGCTGATAAATTATATCAGGATATAATTCAGGATTAATCAATGCCAAAAATCTATCTTTTTGTATTTTATCAAAAACAAAAATCCATACAAGTGGGAGAGATGCTAAAAGCATTAAACCTCCACCTAAAAAGTATCCCCAATGTAATCCTGACAGGAATAACATGACAAAGGTAATTATCATAAATACTAATGCAGAACCCATATCACCAGAAATAATAACAAGTCCAATTGGTATGAGTGCGTGAATTAATAATTGAATAATTGAAAATGGGTGATTAATTTTGGATTTTAGTTTTTCAATATGTACACCAAATGTTATTATATATCCTATTTTAACAATTTCAGATGGTTGAAAGAAAATTCCTGTATTACCTATTTTTAGCCATGTTTTAGCATCTGGACGTTCTGCAGGACCAACACCAAAGAGTAGGGTAATTATCATTATTCCAATACAAAACAGGCCAATAAGTGGAGAAATTCGTATTATGAATTCATAATCTATAAGAGAAATAATGAGTGAAATTATTATACCCAAACAAACCGCAAGAGCCATAACAATAAAGTCACGTGTATAACGTTCACCGTCAGAAAGACTCCAATGTGTAGCACTAAGCACTGAAATACAACCAAAAGCAGATGCAATCATACATAATAAAAGCAAAATTTTGTCAGTTTCTTTTATGAAGTTTTTTATGCTTTTAAATACTTTCTTCATTTTATATTTTCCTTAATTTTTTTATTGATGTTTTCACGGGTAGTTAGCAACCATTCGTTTGAATGTGGATAATTGCTAAATGATAACATATGTTTTCCATTTTCTTCTATAACATCTAAGCAAGTTTTTTTATTTGTCAATTTTTCAAGTGCATTAAGTGCAGCCATATCCTGAAGAGCATCATAAAACACCATCAAACGAATTGAAGGTAAAGCAGTACCGTCTTTTGAAGGATAAACAACATAGCAATCACCCGAAGGGAATTTTCCACCAGCATCACTTACTTTGTATGGGTCAATTAGTTCTTTTGATAACTGTGAATAGTAGAAATTATATCCCCAATGTAAAAAACCAGTGATATTAAACTTATATAATTGATAACCAAGCACTCGGTTTCGTAATGATTCATTACAGAAGAATCGGTTTGAAACATTCTTTTTGTGTTGAGCACTACAGTAGTAAGTCCAAAGGTTGTCACATTTATCTAGGAATTTATCAATATGGTCATTAGATGGAATTGGTGATGAAACTATACCTAATTTATGAAACAATGGGTCGGATAAAGCATCAACGATTTTGTATCCTTTATATAATTTATGTATTAATCTTGATGCTTTTGAATAAGTGATTATCATTGAAAAATTAGGCTCATCACTAACATGTATTAACACATTATCCTTTAAATGGTTTTGCTCAAGATATTTCTTGAATTCAACTGAGAAATCTGTGAGAAATTTTCTATATTCTTTGGAAGCTGCTTTTGTTTCCCAACCAAAAATTTTCTTGTATTCTCCATCAACTGTTGCCATAATTTTTGGAGCATGACGAGCACCCCATTGGGTGTAAAAATGTGACATTTCAAAATGAGTAATACCACATTTCTGTGCAATATCTATCCATTTTGAAAGTTTATCAAAATTAAATGTATATTCATTATTCTTTTTTGTTACATCAACCAACTGTACAGTTGGTCTTTCTTTACCAACTTCAGTGTCAAGTGGGGGAGTGAATAATGGGGTTAAAACACAATTCATACCGTATTCATTTGCTGTTTTTAGGAAGTTTTCTGTTATTCTCCAATATTCATCTGAAAAAACATCGATGTTATAATATGACATCAAACAATCTGTGTGAAACCAATTAGTATATACAAAATTTTTGAAATCTAAATCATGATTGATAATTTCTACCTGGATTATTTTTTTGCATAATACTTCATTGTTTGATAAAACAACAATTTCAACATCATTTTCTCCGATTGTATTTTCGTCTGCATTTATCTCAACCCAAAATACATTTATACCTTCTTCGAAAGAAATCATTCCGTCGTTTTCAATCAAAAGGTCAGGGTAATACTTATCATCTGAAAATCTATAATAATCATCGGCATTCTGATACATAGGAAAATCAGATTTGATATGTTCAACAAAGTATAATTTATTATTGATAGTCGAGTTGATATCTATATATCCAAGAAATCTTTCCTTAGTTTCAACTATGATTTGAAAAGATTTTTTTTCATTTCGCAATAATGAAAAATTTGATATTTCGTTTTGCACAAGGGAATCATTGTGATATATCTTTTCTAAAGAAGAGATAATCTTAAGAGAAATATTTGTGTTAATAAAAATCACCTCAAATCGTAATATATAAATTTTAGAACAATTTTATTAATTTGTAAAGTAATTTACACATTTTACTGTAGTTTTATATTGCAGAATGAATTTTAAAGTGTTAAAATTAGATGATAAGTATATTTTGAAGGTGATATATTGAATTTAAGAGAAAATGTTAGAAATATAGCCATAATTGCACACGTTGACCATGGTAAAACAACATTAGTTGATGAATTGTTGAAGCAAAGTGGTATATTCAGAAGTAATGAAGTTGTTCAAGACCGAGTTATGGACTCAAATGACCTTGAAAGAGAAAGAGGTATCACGATTCTTTCAAAGAATACTTCAGTACAGTATAAAGATGTAAAGATTAATATTGTAGATACTCCTGGACATGCTGATTTTGGTGGTGAAGTTGAACGAATTTTGACAATGGTTGACGGTGTGTTACTTTTGGTTGATGCATTTGAAGGTTGTATGCCACAGACTAGATTTGTTCTTAAAAAGGCACTTGGTTTAAATAAGAAAGTTGTTGTGGTTGTTAATAAGATAGACCGTCCGGGTGCTCGACCAGATGAAGTAATAGATGAAGTACTTGATTTGTTTATTGAATTAGGTGCAAGTGACGAACAAATAGAATTTCCTGTTATTTATGCTTCCGGAAGAGATGGATATTCTTCTTTTGACCCAAGTGTACGAAGTGGAGATATGCGTCCGTTGTTTGATGCAATTATAGATAATATTGATGCACCAAAAGGAGAGGTTGATGAACCGCTTCAGGTTTTATTCTCAAGCCTTGATTATGATGATTATGTTGGTAGAATTGGTGTTGGTAGAGTAGAACGTGGTACTATAAAGAGAAATGATAATTTAGTGCTTTGTAAAACAGATGGTAGTGAACAAAATGTTAAAATTTCACGTTTGTACCAATTTGAAGGCCTGAAAAGAGTTGAAGTTGATAGTGCAGCTGCTGGTGATATCATTTGTATATCAGGTATTGCAGAGTTGAATATAGGTGAAACTCTTTGTTCTCCTGAATGTATTGAGCCATTACCTTTCATTAAAATTGATGAACCAACAATTTCAATGAACTTCATAGTAAATGATAGTCCTTTTGCAGGTAGAGAAGGAAAATTTGTAACTTCACGTAATCTTCGTGATAGATTATTTAAAGAAGTCGAAACAAATGTTAGTATGCGAGTTGAAGAAACAGAATCAACTGATACTTTCAAAGTTTCAGGACGAGGAGAGTTACATCTTTCAATTTTAATTGAAACAATGCGTCGTCAGGGATATGAGTTTCAGGTTTCTAGACCAAAGGTTATTACAAAAGTTGAGAATGGTGTTTTATTAGAACCTATGGAATTGCTTATTGTAGAAGTTCCTGAGGAATATGTCGGTGCAGTAATGATGAAAATTGGTGCACGTCGTGGTGAACTTGAAAATATGGGTTCACGTGATGGAGGGGCTACACATCTTGAATTTAGAATTCCTGCACGTGGTCTTATTGGTTATCGTTCAGAGTTTATGACTGATACTAACGGAAATGGTATTATGAACAATCTTTTTGCTGGATATGAACCATATAAAGGTGATATTGAAACAAGAGAAAGAGGTTCAATCGTTGCTCATGAAACTGGTGAGAGTACAGCCTATGGATTATTTAATACTCAAGACAGAGGCAGATTGTTTATTGGGCCAGGCGTACCTGTTTACGAAGGTATGATTGTTGGTGAATGCTCAAAAAATGAGGATTTGACATGTAATATTTGCAAGACTAAACATCTTACAAATACTCGTGCATCCGGTTCTGACGATGCTTTAAGACTAATCCCACATACAGTGTTAAGCCTTGAGCAATCAATGGAATTCATAAAGGATGATGAATTGATGGAAGTAACTCCTATCAACATCAGATTAAGAAAAACAATTTTATCTAAAGATTTAAGATTGAAACAGCAATTTAAGAAAAATTGATATTAGAAAGGAGATGATACCATGAAAGGGATGAAAATTGGAATTGACTTTGGTTCTTCATCATTAAAAATTTATGCAGAAGGTAAAGGCATTGTTATTGATGAACCTGCAGTTGTCGCAATAGATAATACTACTGGAAATCCTATTGCTTTTGGAAAAGTAGCAGACAAGGTTGATGGTAGATGTGTTGATGACATAGTCATTTCAAAAGTAATTCGTAATGGTGTTATCTCTGATTTCGTAATGGCTGAAAGAATGCTAAGATATTATTTGCAACGTGTTTGTGGTAATAGAATTTATAAGCCAAATGTTATTGCTGCATTGCCATGTAATATCTCTAATCTTGAAAAAAAGGTATTTCATGATGTTATTAATTTGGCTGGAGCGGGAAGAGTTTGTATGGTTGAGGGAATTCTTGCTTCTGCAATTGGATGTGGAATACCAACAGACAAAAAGGAAAAAAGGTTAGTTTTAGACATTGGACACCATATAACGGAATATGCCGTCGTATCTATGGGTGAGGTTGTAACAAGTGGTACAATAAGGCAGGGTAGTGATAAAATAGATAAAATCATTATCAATCATTTAAAAAAAGATAGAGATATTCTAATTGGGCCACATACAGCTAGAGAAATTAAGAACAAAATTGTCTCTGCTAGTCCACGAAATTGTGAAATCGCTTTGTTTGCTTCTGGTAAAAGTTATCTTGATAATATGCCAATTTCATTTGAGATAACATCAACTGAACTTTTTCCTTATGTTGATGAGCAAATTAATAATATAGTAAATGAAATTACCAATAATATTTTACAAATTCCACAGGAAATATTTGATGAGGTAAACAAATTTGATGTTATGATTTGTGGTGGCGGCGCCTTAACATTTGATATTGCCAAACGGATTTCAAATAGCTTAGATATGAGATGCAGTGTAGTTGAAGAACCGAGATTTGTTAAAATAAATGGTTTGGGAAGTCTTGTATCTAACAAAGAATTGTTATATAATAATGGATATCGATTCATCTTTAAGGATGAAATTGACGATAGAATGAAAAAAAAGGGAGTGTAGTATTATGAAAAAGATTATTAGAACTGTCATAGTATTTGTACTTTGTTTATGTATGGTTACACCAACAGTTGCATTTGCTGCTAATAAAGAAACTAACTATGATTCAGTATCTGATTATGTATTTTCATCAAAAACTGGTGTAGAACTTACTACTGAGGAAAAGGCAAGTATTTTGTTATCAAAAGTTGTGAATCGTGTTAGCGAATTCGTTATTAACAACATTATAGGTGGGGTATTGAATATGTTTATTCCATCATCATCTGCAGTGTTGGATTATGAAGATTTTAATGTTGATTCATATGATAACTTCTATCCAGGTATGGATGAGTTTATTGATGAGCCACAGGGTAAAAAGGTTTGGAGTCTTGGCTATGGTAAAGCGTCAGTTTTACCAGAAGATTTCGGCGAGAAAAAATATGCAAAGGGTGCATACATTCCATATGTTTATGGTAATGAAATGTATAAAGATGAAGAAGGCAACTATGAGGATTTAATGGCTCGTGTTATTGTCATGAACGATGGCTCTGGCAGAGGTAATGTTGTATTTATTTCTATAGATGCTATGGGTCTTGCAAATGCCGATGTTCGTCTTATTCGTGAAGGATTAAAGGATATTGCTAAGAAACATAACATTGTTAGTATCAATGTTTCATGTACACATATTCACACAGGTATTGACTCTCAGGGTGTATGGACTGACCCTATTGGTAGTCTTTTAAATAATATCATATTTGATGATGTTAAATATGGTGTGCCAAGATCATTCATTGATTCTTTGGTTAAAGGTTCAAGAGAAGCTGTTGAAGAAGCACTTAATGATATGACAACAGGTAAAATGTATTATTCATCAATAGATGTTGAAGATTATCTTTTCGATAGAACAGCTCCAATTTCTTTTGATACAAATCTTTATAAACTTGAATTTGTACCATTTAATTCAAACGAAACTCCAACTATTGTTGCAACATATGGATGCCATCCTGAATCTGCAAGTTTCGACTGGAATCAGGATGAAAGTGACCCATTAAACTTTGACAGAAAATTCTCTGCAGACTTTATTTGGTACACAGAAAAGGTTATGAATGCTGCTGGCTACAATTTTATCTTTATTCAGGGTAATGTTTCAACAGTAAGCTCGTCACGTGGTCTTTCAGATGACGGATTAGATGTTTCTGCTCATTATGGTGCTGTTCGTTATGGATATGAAATAGGTTATATTCTTCTTGGAATGAACCTTAATGAAGCACAGAGAATCAAGTTGAATTCTGACACAGGAGATAGACTTGGTGTTAATAAGTACAGGGGTCAGGAAGATTACACTGTTTGGTATGAAGGTTTACCAACAGTAGAAAAGAAAGAGGTTAAACCAGTACTTAATATTAAATTACAGCAGGTTAGTGTTCCAATCAGCAATAATGTTATTGCTTTGTTAGGAAAAACATCAATTGCTGATAACCTTGTTTTAAAAGATGATAAAGGTAATTTCTATACAGTCACAGAAGTTGGTTATCTCGAAATTGGCGACAATATGAAGGTTTATATGAGCCCTGGTGAAACATTTGGTGAACTTCTTTTAGGCGGATACGGTGCTGACGGTTCTCCAATTCCTCCAATTAGAGAATATACTGGTGAAGATATAATCATAATGGACCTTATGAATGATGCTGCTGGTTATATTGCAAATGAATCTAACTATGTTATGGTTGGTATGCAATATAATGTTAATTCAGGTGAATTTGACGACGATACATGGTGTCTCATTTCATTTGGTAGATACACAGGCACAATTCTTATTAAGAATTTCTATAAAATTTATGATAGCGTAAGATAAAGAAACAAAACCACCCGTTTGGGTGGTTTTGTTTTTTGGATTAAAATCCAATTTTACGTGCTGTTTCTTTTAAAAAATTGCAGGAGTTAATAAATGAAGTACGTTCGTTTTCTTTTAAGTCAAGAATAATTATATCTTCAACACCATTACGTCCAATTATGGCTGGTAACCCAGCATATACACCTTCAACACCATACTGACCATTAAGCATAACAGAAACAGTAAGTGCACTCCTTTCATCACCGAATATTGCTCTGACAATTCTTACAAGTGCCATGCCAATGCCGTAATAGGTTGCGTTTTTTGCTTTTATAATTTCTTGTGCTGCATAGGTAACATTATGACTAATTTTATATAAATCATTAAATTTGAATCTACCATTAGATGAATCTACAATGTCGTATATACTTTTTGTTGTTACATATGCCTGTGACCAAGGTATTATTTCACTGTCCCCATGTTCACCGATAACATAGGCATGAATATTTCTGGAGTCAATTTTGAAATAGTCACCTAGCAAATATCTAAGTCTTGCAGTATCAAGTGTGGTTCCACTTCCTATAACTTTAGAACTGTCAAAACCTGATAATTCGAGTGTTATTTTTGTCATTATGTCAACGGGATTTGTTGCTACAAGAAAAATTCCATTAAACCCACTCTCAACAACAGGGCTTATAATTGATTTGAAAACATTAAGGTTACGACTAAGAAGTTCGATTCTACTTTCACCTTCATTTTGATTAACACCAGCAGCAATCACAACAATATCAGCATCGTGACAATCGCTATATTCACCATCATAAATTAGCATATTGCGTTTTGCAAAAGGCAATCCATGATTTAAATCCATTGCCTCACCACGTGCTTTATTTTTATCTATGTCAATAAGAACAAGCTGGTCACATTCTCCACTGTTTAAAAGAGCATATGCAAAGCTCATACCAACAAATCCTGTGCCAACAAGAGCTACTTTTTTTAAGTCGTTCATTTTATAGTCATCCTTTATTCTATTTTAATTTTGTATTTCTCAAGCCAATAGTTAATTTGAATGAAATAAGCAATTGTCTGTGGCGTTGTCATTAACTGACCGTACCATGGCTCTGTATAATCTGTGATAAGTAGTTTTTCCAATTCTTCTTTCTTTATAAATAATAATAAAGGAGATGAATTATTATTTATAATTTCTGATAGCATATTTGAAACAATCTCTAAATACCTAGGATTATGAGTTTTAGGGTATGGACTTTTCTTTCTCCATAATATTTCAGGTGGTAAAACATCCTCCATGGCTTTTCTCAATAAACCTTTTTCAAAATTCTGGTATTCTTTATATTCCCAAGGTACTGAATATAGATATTCCGTAATTCTATAATCACAAAATGGAACACGAACCTCAAGACCATTATGCATACTCATTCGGTCTTTTCTATCAAGAAGTGTTTGCATAAACCAATCAAGATTTAACTTCATCATTTCTTTCATTCTTGACTCAGTTGGTGAGATGTTATTTGTTTTTGATGTATTAACGATGGTGTTTTTATATCTTGAATAAACATAATCTTCTGCATTAGGAATTTTAATTTTATCTTTTAGAAATGATTTTCTATATTTTGTTGATTGAGACCATGGAAAGCCATTTATTGCTCTGATTTCTTTATCTCGATACCATGGATAACCACCAAAAATTTCATCAGCACACTCACCGGATAATGCTACAGTACAATGTTTCTTAATTTCTTTGCAAAAGAGGAGTAGGGAAGAATCCACATCAGCCATACCTGGTAAGTCTCTTGCATCAACCGCATCAATTAATGATTTTGCTAAATCTTCGTTATTTAAAGTAATTAAATGATGTTCGCAGTTTAAATATTTAACCATCATTTTGATATAGTCATTGTCGTTATTTGGCTGAAACTTACTAGACTTAAAATGTTTGTCGTTATCTTCATATGTTACAGAAAATGTTTTTAATTTTTCACCTTTTTCTTTTAAGTATGTGTTTGCGACTGAAGAAATTATGCTTGAATCTAGTCCACCTGATAAAAATGTTCCTATCGGTACATCTGATACTAACTGTTTTGTTATTGAGTCTTTAACAAGGTATCTTACTCTTTCAACTGTTTGTTCAAATGAGTCAATATGTTCTTTATCTTTTATTGTCCAATACTTGTGTATCTTAATTCCACTTTCTGTGAAATAGCCGTAACAAGCAGGTTTAATCTCATTAATTCCTTTAAAAACACCACATCCTGGAGTTCTACCTGGTCCAATAAACATTATTTCAGCTAATGAATTTTCATCTATTATCGGTTCAATATATTTATGTTTAAGTAGAGCTTTAATTTCAGAAGCAAAAATTAAACTATTATTGACCATTGAATAAAATAATGGCTTTACACCCATTCTATCACGAGCAAAAAACAACTTTTTTTCGTAATTATTCCAAATTGCAAAAGCAAATATTCCATTGAATTTAATCAAACAATCTTCTTGCCATTGTACAAATGCTTTTAGTACTACTTCAGTATCAGAATGTCCATAAAACCTGTGTCCTAATTTGATTAGTTCATATCTTATTTCATTTGTATTATATAATTCTCCGTTGTAAACAATGGTATATTCTTTTTCGCCATACATAGCAGTCATGGGCTGAATTCCATTTTCAATATCTATGACACATAATCTAGAATGTATTAGTGCTGCATTGTCACTTAAATATAGTCCATTTTGGTCAGGACCTCTTGGTGCAAGAACTTTTTGCATCCTTAGAAATGAATCTTTATTGTTAATTATTGAGTGAGAAAATGATATTTCTCCAGCAATACCGCACATCATATCACCTCATATTAAAGTTTCATAATAGAATATGCTTTTCTTTTGTAAAAATACATTTATAATCTTTTATTTTCAAATTTGTTATGATAATATATCAATTGAGGTGATTTAATGCCACGATTAATTAATCATATTGGTTCATTCTTTCCTAAACTTCAGAAAGATTTTAAAATATATGATGGTGAAATTTTTTCAGATGTTTACGAGGGAGATTTCTACGATGAAATACCTTATGATAAATATATAAATTATAATCCATCATACCAACTTAATAATGCTATTTACATTAAAGATTCTGGTGCAATATCAAATAATCCACAAGTTAATAATGCTAATTATATCAACTCTTCAATAATTAAATGTCATGAAAATGGTGGAGGAATTGTAGTAGTAAATGGTGGCAATTATACATGTGGTACTATTTATCTAAAAAGTAACGTTACCCTATATATCGAAAAGGACTCATCTATTATTGCATCACATAATGTTGATGATTTTACTGAAAATGCATTGATATATGCAGATAACTGTGACAATATTAGCGTAGTAGGTCCAGGAAAGGTTTGTGGTGAAGGTAACTATTTTTCTTTAAAGCCACATTATCCACCTAAAACTGAGCCTTTTTCAAAATCCCTTGATGTGTGGGATATGCGACAAGAATATCGTAAAAGAATTAGATTTCCTCATAAAAATAAATACGGATATCTAATGTTATTGAAGAATTGTAATAACATTAAATTGCACAACTTAATACTTGAAAATTCTGCTATGTGGACAGTTAATGTTAATTCGAGTAATTGTGTTGAGATTAGTAATGTAGTTATTAATAATAATCGTCATGTTGCAAATGCAGATGGAATTGATATTTGTGGTTCATCAGATGTAATAATCAAAAATTGCTTTGTTTCAACATCTGATGATGGTATTGCATTAAAAAATAATATGAGTGTTTCAACATCAGGTGATGATGGTCTTAAAATCAAAAATAATCTTGATGTGACTTGTAAAAAAGGTATGAGTAATATTCGTGTTTGTGATTGTGAAGTTGTATCATGTACAAATTCATTTAAGATAGGTACGGAAACATCTCTTGATATCAGTGATGTAATTGTTGAAAATTGTAAGTTTTATCTTACTGATATTTATCCTGCTGGTGTCAGTGGTATTTCCATCGAATCTTGTGACGGTGCTAAAGTAAGTAATATTAGTATTTCGCAGATTGAAATGAATTCAATGGCGTGTCCTTTGTTTATTAGACTTTGCAACAGAAATGGTGATAACAAGGTAGAGTTGGATGGCAAAGGTGAAATTGAAAATATTTCCATAAAAAAAATTAAAGCAAGGGACATTGAAATTCCAATAATGATTATGGGTATTCCAAATCAAAAAGTAAAAAATGTTAAACTTGAAAATTTTGATGTTAAATATGCAATTGGTAGGGATTATTATGATTTTAGATTTAAAATTCCGGAGCAAGAAAAGGAATACCCAGAATGCAATCGCTTTAGGAATATTAATGCATATGGAATATTCGTACGCCATGCGGAGAACATTGATTTAAAAAATATAAAGATAAAACCTAGAAATAATACCTTTAGAAAATTTCAAAAGATTATTGATTGTGAAAATTTTAATATTGAATAGGAGATTAATATGGACATTCGTGAAAAAATGCATACTGGTGATTTGTACTTGTCTGCTGATGAAGATTTAGTTGCAGAACAACTCACATTTGTTGAAAAGCTTTATGATTTCAATGCAACTCGTCCACTTGAACAAGATAAGCGTTCTAAAATGTTAAAAGATATGTTTGCCGAAATTGGTGAGGATTGTTATATCGAACCACCTTTACATTCTAATTGGGGAGGTAAACATGTTCATTTTGGCAAAGGAGTTTATGCTAATTTTAATTTAACACTTGTGGATGATACTCATATTTATGTTGGTGACTATACGATGATTGGACCTAACGTTGTACTTGCAACAGCAGGACATCCTATCTTGTCTGAATTGAGACCAGATGCTTATCAGTTTAATTTACCGATACATATAGGCCGAAATTGTTGGCTTGGTGCAGGTGTTATTGTTTTGCCTGGTATAACTATTGGGGATAATTCTGTTATTGGTGCAGGTAGTGTGGTTACAAAGGATATTCCTGCAAATGTTGTTGCAGTTGGTAACCCATGTAGAGTTTTACGAGAAATAAACGACCACGATAGGGAATATTATTATAAAGATAGAAAAATTAAGTTATAACAATTAAGCCACGCATATTGCGTGGCTTTTTCACTATTCTATATTAATTATTTCTAGTATATTATTTTTAACTTTAAATTTTACCTGAAAATCACCATAACTCATACCATAAACTCTATCATCATCTTGATATGATGGCCTTGGGTCGTGCTTTAATGTTTCAAATAAACCATCAATCATATCAAAAGGGATTTTACTTAAAAGTTCATCGCTACATTTTATTTCAAGAGTGCCATCTAATTTTGATAAAGCAAAACCATTAGAAGCATCAAGATGACAGTCTGTGTATGGTAAATAGGGTTTAATATCAAGAATTGGTGTTCCATTCATTAAATCAGCACCACTTACATAAATTACTGTACCTAAATTATTTTCATAACTGATTTTTTCAATTTTTACAGATGAAAGTCCAATGTGGTTTGGTCTGAAAGGGGAGCGTGTTGCAAATACACCTACTCGTTCATTTCCTCCAAGTTTAGGCGGTCTTACAGTTGGGGTAATATCTTTTCCTACTGTTTCAGAAAATTGCCATAAAAGCCAAATGTGAGTAAAATTTTCAAGTCCTTTAAAATATGATTTATCTGAAAAATCCTTTTCAAAAATTATTTTTGAAATTACATTTTTTGTTAAACCACTTTGTCTTGGAATGCCAAATTTTTCTTTATAATCATTATAGATGTACCCAATTATTTGAATTTCGTACTTTTTCAACATAAAATCACCATAAATATTATATCATATTTTTTAATTGTGTGTTGTATTTTTTCAAAATTATGGTAGAATAATATTATTAAAATTAAGGAGTGATTTCTAATGGAACTTAAAGGTTCAAGAACAGAAGCTAATCTTATGACTGCATTTGCTGGTGAGTCACAGGCAAGAAACAAATACACATATTACGCATCTAAAGCTAAAAAAGATGGATATGTTCAGATTGCTCAGATTTTTGAAGAAACAGCTAATAATGAAAAAGAACATGCAAAAATTTGGTTTAAACTTCTTCATGATGGTGGTGTACCATCTACAATTGAAAACCTTAAAGATGCTGCTGCTGGCGAAAACTATGAGTGGACAGAAATGTACGCTGAATTTGCTGTTGTAGCTAAAGAAGAAGGTTTTGACCATATTGCTGCTCTTTTTGAAATGGTAGCAAAAATTGAAAAAGACCACGAAGAAAGATATAAGAAGCTTCTTAGCAATATTGAGGGAGGACTTGTATTCTCTCGTGATGGTGACATGATGTGGATTTGTTCTAACTGTGGTCACGTTCATTTCGGTAAAGAAGCACCTGAACTTTGCCCTGTTTGTGCACATCCAAAAGCATATTTCATG
>CALEIS010000166.1 GCA_937877675.1 uncultured Clostridia bacterium
ACACACAAATAACATCGGAAAATTCCTGCAAAACATTATAAGCATTTTTACCACAGATAAGCTTTACAAATTCTTCACGAATTCTTTCTGCAGAGATATTTTTGAGTAAATCTTTGCATTTGTGAATTGTAGATTTTGTGTTTTCCTCAATGGTAAAATCTAAAACAGAGGAAAATCTCAATGCACGGAGAATTCTAAGAGCATCTTCATTAAATCTTGTTTCTGCATCACCAATACAACGAATGGTTTTATTCTCTATGTCTTTAATACCGTCAACAAGGTCGCAAAAACCATCGGAAAAGTCAAAAGCTATGGCATTCATTGTGAAATCACGACGCACAACATCATCCGAAAGTGTTTTTGAAAAAGTTACACTATCGGGGTGTCGATTATCAGAATAAGTGCCTTCACTTCTGTATGTGGTTATTTCAAGGGGCTCGTTGTCGATAAGTACAGTAACTGTACCATGTTTTATACCCGTTTCAATAACACGAAAATCCGAAAAAACCTTTTTCACTTCGGCAGGAGTTGCATTTGTTGTGATGTCAATATCACCAATGGGTAAGCCCATAATGAAATCACGAACACTTCCACCGATTAAAAATGCCTCGTAACCACTATTTCTAAGCAATTCGACAGCGGCTTTTGAGGCAGGTTTAAATTGATTATTTGTTTGCATTTAATGCCTCTTCAAGAGCAAGGGCTAATTGGTCAGGACAAGAGGTTGGTTTAAAACCACATTTTGTACCTTTGATGAGAGGAATAATCTCCTCTGCTTTTTTGCCTTCAACAAGCGCTGCAATACCTTTAAGGTTTCCGTTGCAACCACCGAAGAAAGAAACATTTTTTATAATCCCGTCTTCAAGTTGAAAACTGATTTCACGAGCACAAGTGCCACGAGTTTTGTATTTGTAATCCATTATATTACCTCGCTAATTTTATTTGAAAGTGTTACTAATTCTTCCATTGTAAGTGCTTCTGCACGAGCTGTGAGAGAAAGTCCTGCATTTTCTACTGCAAGTGTGATTTTGTCTTTGCCTATTCCCATACCACTTGAAAGTGAGTTGAGAATTGTTTTTCTTCTTTGTGCAAATGCAGATTTAACCATTTTAAAGAAAAGTGCTTCGTCAATTACCCTGTAATCACCTTTTTTAGTAAGGTCAAGCTCTATTACACAACTGTCAACTTTTGGACTTGGCATAAATGAGCCACGAGAAACATCAAAAAGTTTTTTTGCCTGTGCATAGTAATTAACTGCAACTGTTACTGCACCACTTTCTCTTGTGCCGACTTTTGCACAAAGACGGTCAGCGGCTTCCTTTTGCACCATAACAATTATCTTGTTAAAAGGTAGCTTTTCCTCTAAAAGTCGCATTATAACAGGAGATGTAATATAGTATGGCAGATTTGCACACACAAAAATTTCCATTCCCTCAAAATGTTCTTTGATTATGGAGTCAAGGTTAGCTTTAAGAATATCCTCGTTAATAAGTGTAAGATTGTCATATCCTGCAAGTGTGTCGTTAAGCACTGGGAAAAGTCTTGTGTCAAGCTCAACACAAACAACTTTGTCGGCTCTTTCTAAAAGTTCTTTTGTAAGAACACCAACACCTGCACCGATTTCAAGCACACCAATTTTACCCGTAGCCCCATCTTTAACAGCTTCAGCCATTCGTGGACAAACGGTTGGATTAACAAGGAAATTCTGTCCTAAACCTTTTGAAAATGTAACATTATGCTCACCCATAACCCTCTTGATTACAGAGATGTCGGTGAGAGTGTAATTTTTCTTATCCAATGTACTTTTCCTTTACTTTACCAAGTATTTTCATACCTTCAACAATTTTTTCGTCAGAAGGAGTTGAGAAATTCATTCTGAAACAATTTGTTTCTTCGTCGTTTATCATAAATGCTGTTCCTGGAACAACTGCAACCTTGTTTGCAATACAGTCTTTTACAAATTCGAGCATATTAACATTTTCAGGTAATTCGCACCAAACGAAAAGACCACCTTCAGGACGAACATATTTAACAAAGTCACCAAGTTCACTATCGATAAGGTCGCACATAAGATTGAGTTTTCTGCGATAAATTTCACGGATTTTCTCAATATGTGCTTCTACATCATTCTGTTCCATCCATTTATCAACAAGCATCTGTGAAAATACAGGAGTATGAACGTCAGAAGCCTGTTTACCAACTGTCATTTTTGCGATAATTGGTGATGGTGCAACGATATATCCAACACGGATACCGGGTGCTAAAAGTTTTGAGAATGAACCTGCATAAATTACAATGCCATCTTCGTCAAAGCTCTTGATTGATGGAATGTCTTCACCTGAAACTCTCAAATCACCATAAGGGTTATCCTCAAGAATGAGAAGTCCGTATTTTTTAGCAAGTTCATAAACAGCCTTTCTCTTCTCAAGGCTCATTGTAGCACCTGATGGGTTCTGGAAGTTAGGAATTGTGTAAATAAATCTTGGATTAACAGCATTTTTAATTGCTTCTTCCAATTTTTCAATATTTATTCCGTCTGCTTCAACAGGAACACCTGCAAGTTTGCAACCGTATGAACGGAAACAGTTAAGTGAGCCGATAAATGAAGGACATTCGCAGATTACTGTATCACCCAAATCGCAAAGTGCCTTTGTTGCAAGGTCCATAACCTGCTGTGCACCTGATGTGACAATAAGTGAGTCTAAATCCTTGCCGATATTGTATCTGTCCTTAACAAATTTTGTAAGTCTTTCAATTAAAGGTCTGTAACCCTCTGTAACACCATATTGTAATGCAGTTACAGGTGCAGTTTCAAAAATTTCTGCAGAAATTCTTTTAACCTCGTCAATTGGGAATGATGCTGAGTCAGGGTTTCCTGCTGCAAAAGGAATAATTGCAGGGTCCTGAGTTGCTTTTAAAATTTCACGGATTGCAGATGGTTGAAGTCCTGAAATTCTTTTAGAAAAATAATAATCCATTTGTGTCACCTGATTTTTAAGAAATATGAAAATATTCTATCACAATATATATTTGTTTGCAAGTTGTAGGAAAAATAAAACTGCCCAATTAAGGGCAGTTAATGTTTTATACCATTTCTTTTGCAAGCGCCTTGATTTGTTCAAGGTTTTCAGGTTTTACTGCAGAATGGATTGTTACAATGTTTTCTGCAAAAGTGATTTCCTTACTGTTTTCAAAGGCTTTTGTGATTTTGTTCTTTACAACAGGTGCCCATGAGCCATTTTCAACAATACCGATTTTACGATTTCTGTACCCACGCTCTGTAAGTTCATTGATAAATTCTCTCATGAATGGGAACAAATCACCATTGTAGGTTGTTGTTGCAAGAATGATTTTTCCATAACGGAAAGCATCTTCAACTGCTTCAGCCATATCGCAACGAGCAAGGTCATTTACAACTACCTTTTTACATCCTGCGTTTTTAAGCTCTTCTGCTAAAATTTCAACAGCTTCCTTTGTGTTACCATAAACAGATGTGTAGCAGATAAGTGTACCTTCACTTTCAACACCATAAGATGACCAAATATCATAAAGATTGATATAATATCCAAGATTTTCAGTAAGAATTGGACCGTGTAATGGGCAGATAGTCTGAATGTCAAGTCCTGCTGCCTTTTTAAGGACTGCTTGTACCTGTGCACCATATTTACCAACAATACCAAAGTAATATCTTCTTGCTTCACAAGCCCAGTCTTCTTCAACATCTAAAGCACCGAATTTACCAAAACCATCAGCTGAGAAAAGGACTTTTTCTGTGCTGTCATATGTCATCATAACCTCAGGCCAATGCACCATTGGTGCTAAAACAAATGTAAGAGTATGCTCACCAAGAGTTAATGTGTCACCCTCACCAACTACAAGTCTTCTGTCAGCATAATCTGTACCGAAAAACTTTTTCATCATAGCGAATGCACGGTCAGTGGCAACGATAGTGGCATTAGGAAATTCTTCTGCAAACTTGTTAATATTTGCAGAGTGGTCGGGTTCCATGTGCTGTACAACAAGGTAATCGGGACTTGTATCTCCCAATTCGTTTTTAATGTTCTGCATCCATTCATCATAAAAGTTTTTATCAACAGTATCCATAACGGCTTGTTTTTCATCTTTGATGATGTATGAATTGTATGCCATACCATTTGGCACTATGTACTGACCTTCAAAAAGGTCGATTTCGTGGTCGTTTACACCAACATATTTTATGTCTTTTAACATCTTTATCTCTCCTTATCCTATTAAAACATCAAAAGCAATCATCAAACAGAATCCTGCTAAAAGTGAGTAAGTTGCACCTCTTTCACTACCGTGAGCGTGAGTTTCAGGTATCATTTCGTCACTTATTACATAGAGCATTGTGCCACCTGCAAAAGCAAGAGCAAAAGGAAGAATGGCTGTTGAAACTGTAACAGCAAAATATCCTAAAAGTGTGCCGATAACCTCAACAACGCCCGTAGCAACTGCAATTAAAAATGTTCGTCTGTGACTCATTCCTGCAGCCAACATAGGAGCAATTATAACCATACCTTCAGGGATATTTTGCAAAGCAATACCACCTGCAATAGTTATAGCATCTGCCATATTTCCTGTACCAAAACCAACACCTGCGGCGATACCCTCAGGAAGATTATGTATTGCAATAGCAATCACAAAAAGCAAAATTTTGTTGAGCTGTGCCGTCTTGTCTGGGTGACTTTCTTGGTCAACACCTGTGAGTCTATGCAAATGTGGAACAATTTTATCAATAAGATTGACACATAATGCACCACAGAAAACACCAACAATTGTTACAATTAAAGGGAATTTACCGCCATATTCAAGAGATGGCAAAATAAGACCAATTACCGATGCTGCAAGCATAACGCCAGCTGCAAAGGATAACACAATGTCACTGAATTTGTGACTGATTTTCTTGAATAAGAATCCCAAAACTGCACCGATGACGGATGCTCCTCCAACACCGAATGCTGTCAATAAAACAACCTTCATATAATTCACATCCTCTAAAGATAGTACATTTACTGCAATATCTTATTTATTCTATCATAAATCAATAAAAATATAAAGAGGGGAAATTTATGAAAAATTTGAATTTATCGGGGTCTTTTCAAATGCAAAATGCAAAGCGCAAAGCGCAAAATTAAGGAACTGCGTTGCGATTATAATTGCGTCGCAGACCCTTAATTATTCATCATTCATTAACTTGTCCCCGAAAAACTTCAATTTGATGAATAGATTATAAGTTGAATTAAAAAAACACCACCTGACATAAAGACAAGTGGCATTTTGGCACCCCCTGCGAGAATCGAACTCACAACTAATCCTTAGGAGTTTGCCCCAAGGGGTGTTAATGCGTTCACTTTTTGTCACTTAAAAACCTTCACAAACCCTTATTTTACTAGGGTTAGCGGGTGTTATGGTGTTAACAGAGTCACTCTCGGTTTTCTCTGCTATTATGCCGTTTTGCTAATGAAAATTAGCAGAATATTAGCAAGTGAGCGACATGCAGGCGAATACTGTTGAGTTAATTCTGTCATAAAAAGAGGAATCTCTAACTATTCTTCTTAAACACATCAAGCATATGTATAGATAAACCAACACAATCCTCACGCTCACAAAGATTAGAGAGAAATTTCATATATTCTTCAAATTCACGGTTGCTTAAAAGATCAAGTCTGTCATCGCAAATATATGACAACATGTCAACACCAACAAAATGAAGTCTTGTAACATTATGACTTTTCATAAGCCTATCAATATCAGCTTTACGGTACAGCTCAAATATTTCCTCTGGTGCTGAAACTGTATGATAGTTATCTTTTATAAGACCTTTTTCTAAATAATCAAGCACAATATTTTTAAAAAAGAACTTATAAATTGAGGTGTCATTATTACAGTAAGAAGCGTAGATTACACCGTCTGTTTTTGCTAATCTTATTGCTTCGCCAAGAGCCTTATGCTTGTCCTCATCAGTAAAAAGATGATACATAGGACCTAACAGCAACACAATATCATAAGTATCACTTTCAAATACAGACATATCGCAGGCATTGCCTTCAAAAATCTTGATATTGTGATTAGCTTTTACCTTTTTCTTCATTATTTCAATGTTGTGCGGAACAAGCTCAACCGCAGTAATATCATAACCCATTTCCGCAAGTGTAAGAGAATATCTGCCTGTACCTGCACCTATTTCAATTATTTTTGCACCCGGTGTAAGATACTTTTCAATATATTTCATTGTAGTAAGAAATTCTGGCATTCGGCTTTTGCGCATCAGTCTGCCTTCTTCGTCGTAGTTATTGTAAAACCCAATAACACTGTTTTCTGTTGTTACTTTTTCCTTGAATTCTTCTGATAATAGTTTCATAAAAACTCCTCCTGAATAAAAAAATTAACGGTGTAAGCTAATACAATAAGCCTACACCGTTATAATCATATCGTTATAAAAATACAGTTACGTATCCGAAAATGAATATAGAGGTATAGACCTGCACAATAAAGGTCGTACAAGCCACTGCATATACATATCTGATTTATTTGAAAGATATGTTTTCAAATCAGTCTACCTCTTTCTGTATTGTTCCATAAATATAGCATATCAATCTTCTACTGTCAAGTTTTTTGATAAACACATCACCAATTCCCAGTTTCTAAATATAAAATACGCTATTATCCTGCATTGAAATATTTTCATTAAACTTTAGAGTATTTTAGAGTATTTTAGAGTACAAATAAAGTCAATTGGTTTTTTCAATATCTATACCATAGATTTATTAACTACAAAGTTAATAAAGTGGACACTCTAACACAAAATATAGTATCTATATCTACAATTAAAAACTTTAGAGTATTTTAGAGTATTTTAGAGTATTTTAGAGTAATTATAATCTACAACATCTATATAAAAACCATATTTGCTATATAGCTAACACATTAGAAGCTCTACTACAAAATATAGTATTGCAACTCTTATAAGTCTTAATCTATAAACTTTAGAGTATTTTAGAGTACTTTAGAGTATTTTGCAACACTATTACTTAATAGTGTAATACTTAGTTGGGTCTCTTGGAGATGTACTATGTTCATCAATTACATCCATCTCAACTAATATCTTAATGTGTGCTAAAATGGTCGGTCTTGATTTCCCGGTAAACTCCATAAGATTTCGTGGGGTGCATTTATCTACATTTGCAATGTAATAAACTAGCTCTCTATCAAAATTTCCAAGCTTTCCCCATTGTTTGCCGAATAACAATTTTTGAGAAGTAATTCTTCGTACCGCTCTTGCAGCAATGTTATTTTTCAATACCAATTGCACAGTATTTCCGTTAGGTTCACTAAAAACAGGAGGTTCCAAAAAGAACTGTTCCATGTCTGTATAAATTCGTTTTACGCCTTCATTTAACTCGCGAACCCAACCAAAATCACTTAAGACGCGTGCAATCATCGGATTTCTTGAAAAACGTGTATTCTGAATATTGTCTACAGTAACAATACTTGGAAGTTTTCCCGGACTTGAAAATTCTATTCTATCATCAAACATAGTAATTCTAATATAATCACCTTGAATAGAATAATCTCGATGGGCAACAGCATTAACCAATCCTTCTAACCAAGCGAAAGCAGGATATTCAGGAATTTTTTTGAATACACCATCTCTGCTCAATTGTTGAAATTCTCTCATCTGAGATTCAAGAAGTTTTTGTGCTTCTACCAAAAGATACTGAAGCGGTTTTTCTATTGTTATGTCTTTAACAAGGTTTAAGTTAGCACCAACGTCGGCAATTACACCATCATAACGAAGAAAACGAACCCTTGCACCGGGAAGAAATTGTGTCGGAGCTTTACCGAATAGCAAAACAGCTGCAACGGTAATTTTAAACTGCCCATCTTTTTCTTTTATCAGCCCACGGCTTTTTAAAACATCTAAAGATGAACTAACTGACGGATTTAAAATATTTACATATTTTTGAATCAGTTCTTTATCTAAATCATCCAAAGAAGCATCTTCAACTATTCTTGATTCATAACTTTTTATACCTTTAGAGTACTCAAGTGCCATTAATTGTTCAGCACTGAGTTTTCGAGATGAATCACCAGTCCTAAGATAGGCTTCACCATTTTTCAGTTTAATAATTTCATTTGAGCATGGAGATATATGAAACAGCAAAACTTTACCAGTTTCTCCATTACATAAAGTGCATGAAATCTCTTCGATAGTATATTCAGGTATAATTTGAAGAGAATCAAATGCAGCTTGACGAAACGCATTTTCTTGCGCATCAGAAACGCCTGTAATAGTGCCGTCGTTTTCAATTCCGAGTACAACTAAACCACCGGATGCATTAGAAAAGGCAGATAACTGATGAGCTAAATCTTTAGGGGCGAGACGTGCACTTTTTCTATCAAAAAATTGACTTTCTGATATAGTTATCAATTTTTCAATCGTTAATGTAGGATCAATTCTTGAAATTGTCATATATTAACCCTCCTATCATTATATTATATTTTAACACAACAGCAAACAAAAATAAAGTCGCATTATAAATCTTTTGTATTTTTTTTACAATCTTCTTTTACCACTTAAAAACCAATTAAATGATATTACTTTTTTATTTTCTGTTATATTACAATATTAACATAATAACTATCGCCTTCATTAGCAAACAAATATTCGAAAAACTCAAATTAGCAGAACGGATTTTTCATTAGCAGAAAACCGAAAAATCTGCTAATTTTCATTAGCAGGACAATTTTGCAAAATTTCAAGCTGAAATTTTCAACAAATGAATTTCATTAGCAGAATGGCCTTTCTGCTAATGAAAAAATGTGCGATTTTATCGTTTTTTAGCTTGCTTTAAAGGAATATAAAAAGCCGAAAAGCCTAGTAAAATCAAGGCTTCTCGGCTTTTTGAGATTGGCACCCCCAACAGGAATCGAACCTGTAACTAACCCTTAGGAGGGGTTTATTATATCCATTTA
>CALEIS010000167.1 GCA_937877675.1 uncultured Clostridia bacterium
CAGAGAAAGCACCGCCACCATGACGAGAATATCCGCCGTATGTATCAACAATAATTTTACGACCTGTAAGACCAGAGTCGCCCATAGGACCACCAATTACGAAACGACCTGTTGGGTTAACAAAAATCTTTGTGTTTTCATCAATAAGATTTGCAGGAACGATTGGTTCAATAACATTCTTTTTGATGTCTTCACGAATCTGTGTAAGTTCAACATCTGCACTGTGCTGAGATGAAACAACGATAGCATCTACTCTTACAGGGTTTCTATCGTCATCATATTCAACAGTAACCTGAGTTTTACCATCAGCACGAAGGTAGGGGAGAGTTCCGTCTTTTCTAACCTTTGTAAGCTGAACTGCAAGTTTGTTTGCAAGTGAGATTGGCATTGGCATAAGTTCAGGTGTTTCGTCACAAGCAAAACCGAACATCATACCTTGGTCTCCAGCACCATTGAGATTGTAGAAATCATCATTACCTTCTTTAATTTCCATTGAGTTGTCAACACCAAGAGCAATATCAGAAGACTGTTTGTCAAGAGCTACAAGAACTGCGCATGTATTGCCATCAAAGCCCTTTGCACTATCGTCATAACCAATTTCAATAACAGTATTTCTAACGATTTCAGGAATATTAACCTGTGCTTTTGATGTGATTTCTCCCATAACAAGAACCTGTCCAGTTGTTACTGTTGTTTCACAAGCAACACGTGACATTGGGTCTTGTGCGAGCATTGCATCGAGAATTGAATCAGAAATCTTGTCACAAATTTTATCAGGATGACCTTCTGTAACAGATTCAGATGTAAATAAAAACTTTGCCATATATTTTCTCCTCCAAAAAAGATAAGCACCCATAATAAGGGTGCTTTTAAATTACAACCTTATATCTCGGATAATCCGCAGGAATTAGCACCTTGCATAAAAGCAGGTTGCTGGGTTTCATAGGGCCAGACCCTCCACCACTCTGCATAAGGGATATATTTAGTTTCAATATATTTTATCACAATATTATATATTGTCAACTATATTGTGTATTTTTTTATTGCTTTTTCAAGTATTTTATATATTGGAAAAAATGGAATAATATTGAAAAGAGCTTTTATTGAGTTGAGTGTTGTTGAACCCCAAACACCAGCCCAATATGTCTCACTAACAAGTGGGAATCCCATAATTTTATAGAAAATCGGTGTAAAAATCATATTTGCAATCCAACCAATAATTATTGCAATTACTATTGTAATGGCAGAAGATAAAAGATAAGTTTTGACAGAAATTTTATTTTCATTAAATATCTTCTTGAATATTTTAACAAATCCACACATTGATAAAATCATACTACTACCAAGAATGATATTCATTATTTCACCAATACCGACAGTTGTTGTTCTTGATAAGTGGATTATATTTTTGAATACTTCTACTAAAATACCCTGAATAGGACCGATTATTACACCTGTAAGAATTGCAGGAAAATCAGAAAAATCAACTTTAAGATGACTTACACCGGGAACAATGTTTATTTCAGGAAAAACCATATAAATAACAGTTGCTATTGCAGTCATTAAACCTACTAATGTTAAATTAAAGATTCTTTTGTTTCGATTGTTTGACATAAAAACATTCCTTTCAATTATTTAGTTGCCAAACAGAAAACCCTGCTAATAATAGCAGGGCTTAAATGTAACAAAAATGTTGCATCTTCTTTCATCCGGACTATACCGTCGGTATGGGAATTTCACCCATTCAGCAAATGCTCGTGGACTTTAACCACCGGTGGAGAATTTCACTCCGCCCTGAAGACAACTAATATATCTTATGAATTTATTATAGCATTGTCACTTGTTTTGTCAATAGACTTTTTAAGTTTTAACAATGATATTCCCAGAATCATGAGAATAGGGAATAACGCACCAAAACCTAATCCAAATTTTAATGCATTACCTGTGTCTGCACTTTGTGAGAGTTGTAATGACATAAAACTAATAAACCAAGGACCAAGTGTGCATCCAGTATCACCTGAAAGTGCTAGAATACTGTACATAGAACCGCCACCTTTTGGGAATAATCTAGCGGCAAGGCTCAATGTGGCAGGCCACATAATGCTTACAGTAATGCCAGTAAACGCACATAACAGTAATGAAATAACATTATTATCAATGATTGATGTACCTAAATAACAAAAAGCACAAAATCCTGCTGAGACACAAAGAGCTATTTTAAGATTAATTTTTTCACCAATGAAGCCAAATATCATTCTGCCTGTACCCATAAGCACAGCAAAAAGACAAGGACCTAATAAGTCACCAGTCATTTTGCTTACCTTAAGTCCAGTTTCAGCAAAATATGATGACCATTGAGACATTCCAATTTCAGATGCACCAGCACAAATCATTATTAAAATACAAAGTATAAACTGTTTCGAAAATAAAAGCTTAATGAAAGGTGTTTTTTCTTCTTCGGTAAGATTTGGCTGAATTGGAACACCAATAAAGTTAATTGTATTAATAAGCGGAATAATTGACCATATAGCGGGTGCAACATACCACAAATCATTACCTAATAGCTTTATCATTATCGTTGTTAATAAAACCACAGTAACCTGTCCCCAACAATAAAATGAATGCAACAAGCTCATTTCTGCAGTTTTCTTTTCTCCAGGTATTGCCTCAACGATTGGACTAATGATTACTTCTGTAATACCACTACCTATTGCAGAGAGTACAATAGAAATTACAATGCCGAGATAGGCGTTTGTCATAACATTAGGAAGAATCCCAAGAGATAAAAGTCCAACGAAAGCAATTCCTTGAGAAACTACAGCAAGTATTTTATATCCTATAATATCTGCAAATTTTATTGATATTGTATCAACAATAAGCTGAGTTGCAAAGTTTATTGTAATTAAAAGAGCAAGTTTATCAAGTGAAATATCAAATTTGTCACTGAATATAACAAAAAGTAGGGGAGCAATATTATTTATAATTCCCTGTACAAGATAACCTGTATAACAAGCGACTTTTGTTCCGTGAAATGTTCTGTTTCTCATTATACTCGTGTAACTATAATCTCAACATCTCCAGTTATGGTGAAATCACCATAATTAGCAGGAATGAACAGACTATCTCCTTTTTTTATCTTAATGCTATCAATTTCGCCATTACCATCAGTTACAAGAATTGAAACAAATGATTTATCATCAGCAGTTGAAGTGAATTTACCCGTAACAGAAATTTTTTCCACATTAAACAAATCACATTTTGTGAGTAATTGTGAACTATATCCGTTTCCTACAACTAATTCACCCTCAGGATTTGTTGAACGAGTAGGTGGTGTACAATTTGTAACATCAATTGCTTTTTCAACATGCAATTCTCTAGGTTTTCCATCTGCACCAAGTCTGCCATAGTCATAGACACGGTATGTTGTATTTGAATTCTGCTGAATTTCTGCAAGTAAAATTCCTTTACCGATTGCGTGAAGAGTACCAGCCTCAATGAAGAATAAATCACCTTTTTTAACCTTAACTTTATTTACAGTTTCAAGGAATATATTATCTGCAATTCTTTTTGCAAATTCCTCAGTACTGATTTCTCTGTTGAATCCATAAATTAATTCTGCATCATCGTCACAATCAAGGATATACCAGCATTCTGTCTTGCCATATTCATTCTCAACACGCATAGCATATTCATTGTCAGGATGTACCTGTACGGATAAATCGTTCTTTGCGTCAATAATTTTAATTAGAATAGGAAAATATTCAAACTTCTTTCCGTTCTCACCAAGAAAATCAGGATTGTCTTTTACAACATCTGTTAATGTCTTGCCCTTAAATTCTCCATTTGAAATTGTGTTTTCTCCATCTTTATGACAAGAAAGCATCCAACCTTCAGCTAATTTTTTAAGGCTTGATTCAAAACCGTATTCGTCACGGAGTTTTGTACCACCCCAAAGATAATCTTTAAAAACAGGGTTTAACTTTAAAATATACATAAATTTTGACTCCTTATTTCGTATTCGTATTATTTTAACATATAGATTTTATGTTTTCAATAATATGATTGATAAAACATTTTTATTGTTGTATAATTATCTCATCAATTTAAGTGTGAAAATAATTTCTTGTTGCACTAATTGCACAAATATATGTTGAATTATGCAAATTTAACTCAATTTGCATAGAATTTACAAATAAAATGCAATTTTTAAATTATTCACTTGCAAATTTTATACTAATGTTATATAATAATACGAATTTTATTTTGGAGGATTTTCTATGCTTTATAATCAAATGAGTAAAGAAGAACTTGTTTCACTTAAAGGTGAACTTGAAAAGAAGTATGAAGAAGTAAAGTCACTTGGACTTTCACTTGATATGTCACGTGGTAAGCCAAGTGCTGACCAGTTAGACTTAACTATGGATATGCTTAATGTTATGAGCACAGTTGAAGATTGCAAGGCTGAAAACGGTTTTGATTGCAGAAACTATGGTGTTCTTGATGGTATGCCTGAATGTAAGAAGGTGTTTGCAGACATTCTTGAGGTTGAACCAAAGAATATTATCATCGGTGGTACATCAAGCCTTAATCTTATGTATGACTATCTTAATCAGTGTATGTTCTTAGGCGTTGCAGGTTGTGAACCATGGAATAAACAAGGAAGAGTTAAGTTTATTTGTAACACACCAGGATATGACAGACATTTCTCAATTACTGAATTTTTTGGAATTGAAATGATTTCAGTTGAAATGGATGAGTTTGGTCCAGATGTTGAGAAAATTGCTGAACTTGTTAAAGACCCAATGGTTAAAGGCATGTTCTGTGTTCCAAAATATTCAAATCCAAATGGTGTAACTTATACAGATGAAAGGGTTAAAGCTCTTGCTGCTTTAAAACCTGCTGCAAAAGATTTCAGAGTTATCTGGGATAATGCTTATATCATTCACGAATTAACAGATACTCCTGATGTTCTTATGAACATTTTTGAAGCATGTAAAGAATTCGGCACAGAAGATAATTTCGTTGAATTTACATCAACATCAAAGATTTCATTCCCAGGTGCAGGTGTTTCTGCAATTGCTGCATCCGACAGCAATATTGCAGAAATTAAGAAAAGACTTAATTTCCAAACAATCAGCTATGATAAATTAAATCAGCTTCGTCATGTTAAATTCTTCAAGAATGCAGATGGCGTTAAGGCTCATATGGATAAGCATGCTGAAATCATGGCACCTAAATTTAACCTTGTACTTGATATGCTTGAAAAAGAAATTGCACCACTTGGTATTGGTGAATGGGTAAAAGTTAAGGGTGGTTATTTCATCAGCTACAATACAGTTGGTAGTAGTGCAAAGAGAATTGGTGAACTTTGCAAGGAAGCAGGTCTTGTTCTTACAACTGTTGGTGCAACATATCCTTATGGTGTTGACCCTGAAGATAAGAATATCAGAATTGCTCCATCATTCCCACCAGTTGATGATTTGAGAAAAGCAATGGATGTTTTCTGCCTTTGTGCAAAACTTGCTGCAGTTGAAGCATTAGTATAAAAAGGAGTAATTACTATGTCGAGAGTTACGGAAAATGAAAATAGATTTGTTTCTGCCGTGATTGTTTCGGCAGGTAATTCAACTCGCATGGGTGGAATCAATAAACAATTTCTTGAAATTAGAAATATCCCTGTACTTGTTCATACTCTTCGTGTGTTTGATAAAGCAGAGTGTATTGATGAAATTGTTGTTGTTACCCGTGAAAGTGATATTGATGATGTTAAATCTTTAATTGATTCATACAACATAAAAAAGGTATCAAAAGTTGTTAAAGGTGGAGAAACTCGCCAAATAAGTGTCTTAAATGGTGTAGTTTCAACATCTGACCAATCAAATATTGTTGCAATACATGATGGCGCAAGACCTCTTGTGACGAAAAGTGTAATCAATAATACTCTTGAAGAAGCAATTTTATTTGGTGCAGCTGCAACAGGGGTTAAAGTTAAAGATACTGTTAAACAGGTTAATGATAATAATGATATTGTAGCAACACCTGACAGAAATTATTTGAGGTTTATACAAACACCACAGATTTTTGATAAATCATTGTATTTGGACGCGGTTAATACTGTTGAAAATAGCAAGGATTTTACTGATGACTGTATGCTGATTGAAGCATATGGGAAAATCGTTAAGTTTGTTGATGGCGATTATGAGAATATTAAAATAACAACTCCTGAAGATGTTGAATTGGCAGAATGTTATCTTAAAAGAAGGGGAGAATAGTTGTGTTAAGAATTGGTCACGGATATGATGTGCATAAACTCGTTGAGGGCAGAAAGCTTATCCTTGGTGGAGTTCAAATTGAAAACGGTGGAATCGGTCTTTTAGGTCATTCAGATGCGGATGTGCTCTTACACGCAATTTCAGATTCTCTTCTCGGTGCATGTGCCTTAGGTGATATTGGAAAACATTTCCCTGATACGGATGTAGCTTTTAAGGATGCAGATAGTCTTGTTTTGTTGAAAAGAGTTGCTGAATTAATTAAACTTAAAGGTTATAAAGTTAATAATATAGATGCGACAGTTATTGCACAAGCACCAAAACTTGCTCCATATATAGATGCGATGAGAGAAAATATAGCAGTTGCTCTTGGTGTTAGTATTGATTATATTTCTGTTAAAGCAACAACTGAAGAAAAACTTGGTTTTACTGGTGCTAAAGAAGGAATTTCAGCACATTGTGTTTGCCTTGTTGAAGAAAAAAAGATTAAATTTATATAGTGAAAAGGTCCGTTTAAAACGGACCTTTTTTTATCAAATAAAAAACTCTTTCATAGAATACAATGAGGTGTTTTTCATGAAAAGAGTTAAAATAAAGTTTTCCTCTGTTACTCATGCTATGAGTGCTAAAGATATTATTCAGAAAAACGGAGGACGGGTTACAATTGGTAAGAATACTAATCCAGGTAAAAATGAAGGATGTGGCTATTTTATAATAGCTGTAGGAGATACAGAAAAGTTTTTTAAAGTTTTAAAAAGCAATAATATTAAATTTGTTGGGTTTGATTATGTTTGATTTATCTTGATAATAGCGCAACAACATTTCCGAAACCTCAATGTGTGGTAGATGCTGTTACTAACTCTATAATTAAATATGGAAATTATGGACGAAGTGGTTATGAAATGGCGATAAAAACAACTGAACAAGTACATGAATGTAGAAAAAAGGTTGCTAAATTTTTTAATGCCGCTATAGAAAATGTTATTTTCACCCATAACTGTACAACTGCATTAAATATGGCGATAAAAGGTATTGCTTTTAAAGGTTGTCATTTTATTATATCAGATTTGGAACATAATGCTGTTTTGCGTCCGTTGGAAACCATGAAGCAAAAAGGTTTATGTAACTATAGTGTTGCGAGGATTGAAAATAATCCTTATAAAACAATAAAAAATTTTGAAAATTGTATAGAGAAAAATACTGTTGCAATTATATGTACTGGTGCATCTAATGTCTTTGGTATAATAACACCATATAGACTTATTGGAGATTTAGCACATCGATATAAATTAAAGTTCATTTTAGATGGTGCACAAATTACAGGTGTAAAAAAGATTGATATGCAAAGAGATAATATTGATATTCTTTGTTGTGCAGGTCATAAAGGTCTTTATGGACCAAGTGGAGTGGGATTACTTGTTGTAAAAAATGAAACAGAATTAGATACGATTATTGAAGGGGGTACGGGGAGTAATTCAAGGGATTATTCTCAACCGGATTTCTTACCTGATAAGTTTGAAAGTGGCACACCAAATGTTGTGGGTATCCTTGGCTTGTCATCAGCTTTAGATTTTGTTGAAAAACAAGGTGTTGAGAATATATATAAGCATGAAATGGGCTTAATTAAGTATCTGTATAATAGTCTTAAATTTGATAATAGATTTACTGTTTATACTGATTTGTTAGACTCAAGAAAATCGTTTGTTCCGATATTATCATTGAATATTAAAAACATGCCCAGCGATGAGGTTGCTAAAATGCTTGCTGAGAATAATATCTGTGTCAGGGCGGGGTTGCATTGTGCTCCATTAGCTCACAAAAAGTTTGGTACTGAAAAAAATGGGGTTATTCGTATTTCTCCGTCAATTTTCACTAAAAAAATGCAGATAGATTTTACAATAAATTCATTATTTAAAATTGCAAAATGAAAATACTTGTGATACAATATATTGTGAATAGTTATATCCGTGGGAGTTTGTCCTTTTTTATCGGATATTCATAATATATTGTATTTTTTATTCGAAAAGAGTGATATGGTAATGTTTACAAATTTCAGCGAATATTTGGACCAGATTAGACGAGCAATTATCTCATTTGAGTTGGGTGATTTGTTTGATATTATACTGGTTGCCTTTGTTATTTATAGTGCTGTTAAATTAATACGTGACACAAGAGCAATTCAGTTGGTTAAAGGCGTAATCTTTCTTGTTGTTGTATTCTTTCTTGTTTCACTTTTTAATATGGAAACAAGTAAGTACATACTTAGTTTAATATTTGGAAATTTGCTTATTATCCTTGTAATTATTTTCTCACCAGAAATTAGACATGCTCTTGAAAGCGTTGGACGTAGTTCAGTTGCAAATATCAGTATATTCAATTTGAAAAAGCGTGATGATATAGAACTTGAGAATAAGATTAAATCTTCTATAAATGCGGTATGTAAAGCTAGTAAGGAGATGAGTGGTAAGAAAATAGGTGCATTGATAGTTTTTGAAAAAGAAACAAAATTAGGCGAAATTGCAAAAACTGGAACTTTCTTAGATGCTACCGTTACTCCCGAACTTATTTGTAATATTTTCTACCCTAAAGCTCCTATGCATGATGGTGCAACAATTATCAAGCAGGGACGTGTAGTTGCCGCTGGATGTATTCTTCCATTAACATCGTACAACTTAATCAGTAGTGACTTAGGAACAAGACATCGTGCTGCAATTGGAATGAGTGAAAATAGTGATGCTATGGTAATTGTTGTTTCCGAAGAAACAGGTGCAATTTCAGTTGCCAAAAGAGGTAAGCTTAAACGTGGTATATCAGATGGTGATTTAAGAGAAATTCTTACTCAAGAGTTTGTTAAAACAAATAACAGAAATAGAAGAATCCACGGAAGCAGAAATTTATTTAGAGGTAAAACAAAATGAATAAAGATAACAAAAAAAATAAAAAGAAAATAAAATTTACTGTTTCATCATTGTTAATGAACAACAGGTTTCTTATAATTTCTTCTTTTGTAGTTGCATTTGTTTTGTGGTTGTGGGTTGCCATTGAGCAAAGTCCAATTGTTACTCGTGTTGTAGAAAATGTTCCAGTAAAGATAGAAAATAGTGTTTCCCAAAACAAAGGCTTACAGGTTTTTGGAAAGGATAGTTTTGACATTGATATTACTGTAACTGGTAAGAAATATATTGTATCATCATTAAAGTCTAGTGATTTTCAAGTGATTGCCAAGACAGATACTATTACTAGTAGCGGTAAAGCACATTTAAAACTATATGTTCAGGCAATTGAAGAAAGCGTAGATTTTACTATATCAGATTATTCTGAAAGTTCTATTGAAGTTTTTTTTGATAAACTTGAAAGTAAGGATATTGATGTAAAATTTACTATGCCATCTAATGTTACTGTAAAAAAAGATTGCAGATTAGGTGAACCTGAAATTTCGACAAGTAATAAAATAAGCGTTAGTGGTCCTAGTTCAATTTTAAATAACATAGATTACATAGAGGCAAGCGTATACACTACTAGCAATTATATTACATCATCACAGACCGGACTTTCTGCTGATTTTAGTGTTAAAACAAAAGATAACTCTGAGATTGATACTTCAATGTTTACATTTAATGAGGAGAAATTTGATTCGTTAACTGAAAATTATAAAGTTAATATTCCTCTTTATAAAATTGTTACATTGGATGCAGCGGTTAAGTTTGAGAATGTACCTTCAGAAATGCCAGTTAATTCAATAACATATAAAATAACTCCTTCAAAAGTACAAGCAGCAATAAGAATTGAGGATTATAACGACGACAAATACTATTATGTAGTTGTTATAGATTGTGCAAATATTGACAATATTCAAAATAATTTTACTGTTAATGTTAATGAATCATATTCATTTGATATCTTTGATGATTTAGGTAATGATTTTGATGTATTTGATGTAACTATCGATACATCACAGCTAAAATAACAGACAGTTTATACTTATTTGTAAGTATTATAATAGTGAAATGATATTAATGTAAAAATGAATTTAAGAGAGGTGATGTATGTATGAAAAAACTTATTATTACATTTTTTGTTCTTCTTGTATGTGCATCACTTGTGTTTGGAATTTATAATATTAAATCGTTTGATAGCCTTATGCGACCACCAAAGTTAGGTGGTGAAAACAGTAAGTTGCAACAAGCCTTTGAGGCAACGGTTTCAAAAAGTGATGGAATTATAATGAAGAATCCGTTGGATGGAGAATATACATCGACATACCTTTTCTATGATTTGAATGGCGATGGTAATGATGAGGCATTAGTGTTTTATTCAGACCTTAGCGAAGACAATATGGCTTGTGTTAATGTGTTCAAGAAAATTAATGATGAATGGTCATTTGTTTCAAAAATAAAAGGGAAGAGTGAAGAAATTTATCAAGTAGATTTTGCTGATTTTAATGGGGATGGCATATGTGAACTTCTTTTAAGTTGGAAATCATCAGAGCCACTTGATTCATTAAATTCGTCGGATTACTCATCAATGGGTAATAGGTTGCTTTCCATTTACAGTTATAGTGAAGCAACAACAAAATTATTAAAAACCGAATCGTATTCTAATTATTATATAGATGATTTTGATAAAGACGATTCTGAAGATTTATTTTTAGTTAACATTAGCCTTAATGACCAGGAGAAAAGGACATCAGGTAGATTAATAAGTTTTTATGATGATTATTCAGTTTCTCAGGACCAAAGTATAGTAATGACAGGTATGCTTAATATTTTTAACATTGTTTCAGATAGTGTTATTGAGGATAATAAAGCCATAACACGAATTTTTGTTGATGGAACAATTAGTGAAAATGCAGTTATTACTGAGGTAGTTAATATTATTCAAAAATCCTTTGAGGTTAGTTTGCCTTTATATGAACAGAATCAATCGACACAACCTTCATCATTAAGAGATAGTAAGACTTCTTCTTTTGATTTTGATAATGATGGTGAAGTTGAAATTCCAACTCTTGAGAAACTTCCATATTCAGAACTTATATTAAAAGATTCTGATGAAAGTGGACAGATTAATCTTACTGTTTGGCAGGAATTGAATAGAACAAAACTTAGTGTGGATGAGAAGTGTATATATAACAGTTCGTTTAAATATATGTTTATTTTCCCTGATAATTGGATTAATGATGTAACGGCTATTTATGATTATAATAACGATACATTAACTTTCTATAATGTTGGTAAATTTGGTAGAACCGATGAATGGATATTTTCAATAAAGGCGTTCTATGTTGCAAACTGGAAAAAAGACGATTTTGATTATACGAAGTTTGCGGAAAATCAGACTTATGTATATGGATACAAATTCCATAACAACGAAAATAAGAATGACTATTTGGAGTATTTAGACGTAAATTTTGTTTCTATAGTTTAGGAGAATGTATTATGAAATATGTTTTGATTGCTGAAGATGAATCTTCAATTAGAGACTTTGTGGTAATCAATCTTCGTAGAAATGGATATGAAGTGATAGAAGCTAGTAATGGTGAAGAAGCTATCAATAAATTTAACGAAAATAGCGATAAAATTGACATAGTTATTCTAGATATTAACATGCCTATTGTTGACGGTCTTGAAGTATGCAAATATATTCGTGAAAGAAGCAAACGAATAGGAATTATAATGTTAACAGCAAGAACACAGGAAATGGATAAAATTACAGGTTTGATGGTTGGTGCTGATGATTACGTAACTAAACCATTTTCTCCATCGGAATTAATGGCGAGAATTGATGCTGTATATAGACGTGTTTCTATTACATACACAAATGAAACAGAAAAGAATAACGATAACACTATTGTTTTAAACGAGTTTGTGTTGGATTTAAGAAGTCATACATTAAAGAAAAATGGTGTTGATATTGATTTAACTCAAATGGAATTCCAAATAATTGAGTATTTCTTTACTAATCCAAATATCGCACTTGATAGAAGTGATATTTTGAAATATGTGTGGGGAGATACATATTTTGGTGATGAAAAAGTGGTTGATGTAAATATTCACAGGTTGAGAAATAAGGTTGAGGATGAGCCATCACAGCCAAAACATTTAACAACAATCTGGGGTATGGGTTATAAATGGATAGTATAATTTGATTTTGGCAGGTGAGTACCTAATGAAAAATAGTATAGTTAAACGTTGGGTGCTAACTGTCTTAGCAAGTACAGTGTTAGTAATTCTTACCGTGAGCATTTTTTCAGGTATGTTGTTAAGAAAACAATATTATGATTCTGTTAGAATGGCATTGAATTCACGTGCGACATCTCTTGTAATGTCTCATTTTAATTCTGTCGCTAACCCAGATGATGAAACATTTAACAGAATGGCTAAAAATTTTGTTGATGACTTCTCCGATAAAAATGTTATGGAAGTTTGGGTTATTGATGCCAATGGAGATATCGTTGTTTCATCCACGGGGTTTTCTGTTGATGGTGAGCCTTTTCCTGATTATGGGTATGCAAAGACAAGTGATGATGGAAGAGGAGAATGGATTGGTAAAATGAAAAATGGTGAGAAGGTTATGGCTCTTACTTACATTTTACCTGAAAATGAGCAGGGTTCATCTGGTGCAATACGATATATTATTTCTCTAGAAGATGTAGATAGACAAATATTGATAATATGGATTATAATTGCAATATTTGTAGTTTTGATTATCTCATTTGTTGTTACATCTGGTGTGTTCTTTATTAAATCAATCATTAATCCTGTTAGAAAGATAAATGAAACTGCATCAAGAATTGCTAAAGGTGATTTTGATGTTTCTATTGAAAAACATAAGTATGACGATGAAATTGGTCAACTCTGTGAAACAATAAATAATATGGCTTTTGAAATTGGTAAGGCTGAACAAATGAAAAATGAGTTTATTTCAACTGTTTCTCATGAGTTGAGGACTCCACTTACAGCAATTAAAGGTTGGGGAGAAACAATCAAAGAAACTCAAAATGATGAAGTCTTATTGAATAAAGGATTAGACGTAATTGTTAATGAATCAGAAAGATTAACAGATTTGGTTGAAGATTTACTTGACTTCTCACGTATGGAAAGTGGTAGATTAACACTTAAAATATCACAGATAGATATTGTCAAAGAGTTATCCGAAGTACTTAAGGTCTTTGAAAGTCGTTCAGAAAGAGAACATATTGAGTTGGTTACAGATATTCCCAAAAACGGTATCATATTACGAGGGGATAAAAATAGATTAAAACAATCATTTGTTAATGTTATAGATAATAGTTTCAAATACAATTCAAAGGATGGCCATGTTAAGGTATCACTTAAAGCAGAAAGCAAACATGTAAAAGTGATAATTTCTGATAATGGTTGTGGTATTTCAAAAAATGACCTTCCAAGAATAAAAGAAAAGTTCTTTAAAGCTAATAATAGTGCACGTGGCAGTGGAATTGGTTTGGCTGTTACAGATGAAATTATTAAATTACATAATGGTAATTTTGATATTGATAGTGAGGTAGGCAAGGGAACAACAGTTACCATTACTTTACCAAGAAATAAATAAGGAGAAAATATTTTGAGCGATAAGAAAACACATAAGACATCCATCGGTGGACAAGCGCTGATTGAAGGAATAATGATGCGAGGACCTAAAGGTAATGCTATGTCAGTTCGTTTACCTGATGGAACGATTGAAACAGAATTAGAAGAATATGTGCCTTTAAAGAAAAAGTGTAAACTTTTAGGGATACCACTTATCCGTGGTGTTGCAGGGTTTGCAGAATCTATGATAACAGGTTATAAATATCTTATGAAGTCTGCAGATAAGGCACTTACTGAAGAAGAAAAAGAAGAGGATATGTCAAAACTTGATAAATGGCTTAATGACCATTTAAATGAAAAAGCAGTTGCTGTGGTAACAACAATTTCTTCTATTTTAGGCGTTGTTTTAGCAATGGCAATTTTTCTTTGGCTTCCTATTGAAATAGTTGACCTTTTTGATAAGTACTTACTTGTAAATTATGATATATCTAAATATCATTCTTTGTTTGAGGGAATTTTAAGAATCATCATTTTCATTTTGTATATGGTTGCTGTTTCAAGAATGTCCATGATTAAACGTGTTTTTATGTATCATGGTGCAGAACATAAAACAATATTCTGCTATGAAAATGGTCTTGAGTTGAATGTTGAAAATGTTAAAAAGATGTCACGTTATCATCCAAGATGTGGCACAGCATTTATGTTTGTAATGCTTATTTTAAGTATGGCGTTGTCATTCTCTCTTGTTCTTATTTTCCCAGTATTAGCTGACATTAATAAAATACTTTGGATGGTTATTAAATTAGCTATTTTACCCCTTGTAATGGGTCTTGGATATGAGTTTATTAAATTTGCAGGAAAGCATGATAACTTTATTGTAAAAATTCTTTCATATCCAGGTCTTTTGATGCAGAGAATTACAACAGTTGAACCAACAGATGATATCATTGAAGTTGCTATCGAAGCAATGAAAGCTGTTATTACTGAGAACCCAGAGGATGATATGATTAAATGACATTAAAAGAGTTGTATTCCTATTGCAGTCATGCTTTGGAATTTAGTGGTAATGGTGATTTTGAAGCACTTTGTATTTTTGAGGATATCTTAAATGTTTCTAAGTCACAAATTTATATTGATTGCAGCGAAGTATCACAAGAAAAAATTTCACTTGTTGAAGAGGCTATTAAACGAAGAAAAGATGGAGAGCCACTTCAATATATACTTGGTACTTGGGATTTTTATGATTTAACATTCAAGGTTGGTAAAGGTGTTTTGATTCCAAGACCTGAAACTGAGGCTTTAGTTGATTTTGCATTAGAGAAATTGAAAAATGTAAAAAATCCAGTCGTCTATGATTTGTGTGCAGGTACAGGATGTATTGGCTTAACTGTTGCTAAACATAGACCTGATGCAACTGTGTTCCTTCTTGAAAAAGAAAGTGAAGCATTAAAGTATCTGAATATGAATAATGAAATGTTAAGTTTAACAAATACTAAAATTATTCAAGGTGATTTGTTTAATGTTGATGTGTCGTTGTTTTATGATGCTGATATGCTTTTATCCAATCCGCCATATATTATTTCAGATGAAATAAGTCAACTACAAAAAGAGGTACAATTAGAGCCGATTACAGCTCTTGACGGTGGAGAAGATGGTCTTGATTTTTACAGATGCCTTGCTTCACGTTGGTCAAAAAAGGTGAAGGATGGTGGTTGGATTGCTATGGAATGTGGAGAAGAACAAAGTAAGCCAATTATCGATATATTTAGTGGTATATATAGTGAAAATAATGTAATTTTTGATTTTAACAATATTGACAGAATCGTCACATTTAGAATATAATTATGTTTTAGAGAAAGAAAGGCTAAAAATGATTTTAGATTTATTTAGAGGTAATGGTGATTTCTTAGAACTTATCATAAAGTTCTTTTCAAGATTGTTTGTTGTTTTTTGTACAATGCCAGTACATGAGTACGCACATGCTCTTATTGCAACAAAGCTTGGTGATAATACACCAAAATATAATGGAAGATTAACATTAAACCCCATGGCTCATATTTCACCAATGGGTGCGGTTATGATTTTTCTTTGTGGTTTTGGCTATGCAAAACCCGTTAATATCAATCCTAGAAATTTCAAGAATCCAAAAGTTGGAATGGCTGTAACAGCTATTGCAGGACCAATTTCTAATTTAATTTTAGGTTTTATTTTTATATTCCTTTCAGTAACATGTTTTTATCTTATGGGTATTGAAACATTGATGGGTTATGCAATTTATAGTTTCTTGATTTTTGCTGGAATGATTAATGTGAATTTGGCTGTTTTCAATCTTTTGCCAATTCCACCACTTGACGGCTCAAGAATTTTGCAACTCTTAATACCATCAAAGTATTATTACAAGTTTATGATGTATGAGAGATACATTGTTATTGTTGTTTTTGTTTTAATTCTTACAGGTGTATTGTCAAGACCTATTAGTATAATTAGTAGTGGCATAATTTCTCTGTTCATTAATATTTCAAGTTTATTGTTTTAATTTTTAAGGATAATGATATGGAAAAAATATCGTATAAGATAGATGTTTTTGAAGGTCCAATGGACTTACTTTTACATCTTATTTCTAAACACAAATTGAATATATATGATATTCCAATTGTTACTCTGGTAGAACAATATATTGAATATGTTCGTCAGATGCAGGAAGAGGATATGTATGTTGCATCTGAATTTCTTGAAATGGCAGCAAGATTGGTATATCTTAAATCAGTTTCATTACTTCCTGTATATACTGAGGCTGAAGAGTTGAAGCAAGAGTTGCAGGGAGAACTTATTGAATATCGTGATATGAAAATGATGGCAGAAAAACTTGCTGAAAACACAGAAGGTTTTTCTACATTTATAAGAAATACTGAAAAAATTGAAATTGACCAGACATATAAACGACTTCATGAAACAGAGGAACTTTATAGTGCTTATATTTCAGCAACAGGAAAAAAATTTCATCTTTTACCGCCACCTATAGAGGCTTTTAAAGAAATTGTTGTTAAAAAAGTTGTTTCTGTTAGTTCTAAAATTTCAAGTATATTTAAAAAACTTTCTGGTAAAGGAAAGAAAACACGTTGGAAGACATTGTTTGATGATGCACAGTCACGTTCGGATATTGTTGCAACATTTTTAGCCGTTCTTGAGCTTACTAAATCAAAAAAAGTTCAGGTTACTGGTGAGGGAGAAAATGTTGAAGTTGAACTTGTTGATTCGAATTTTGCAGATGTCTCTGAGGAGTGGAATTAATGAAAGCAAGTAAGTTACAAGCAGCAATAGAAGCAATACTTTTTGCATCGGGTGAACCAATTGAACTTGAGAGAATTGCAGAAGCTCTTGAAATTGAACCTGAAGTTTGCGAACAAATTATTTTAAACTTGTCAGCAAAGCTTGATGAAAGTAATAGTGGAATTTGTGTTTTAAAACTTGATAATATGTATCAATTATCTTCAAGAACGGAATTTGCAGAGGTTATACGTGATGTTTTGGACCTTCGAAAAAACACACCTTTATCATCTGCAGCTTTTGAAGTGTTGGCGGTTATTGCATATAATCAGCCTGTTACAAAATCTTTTATTGAACAAATAAGAGGTGTTGATTGTAGCGGTGTTCTTTCTACATTGTGTCAGAAAAAATTGATTGAAGAAAAAGGAAGACTGGATTTACCAGGAAGACCATTAGTTTATGGTACAACACCAGATTTCCTTAGATGTTTCTCAATTTCATCTCTTGATGAGTTGCCTCAGTTGCCTCAAAAAGAGAACGACGTAGAAGAAAATAATGATGAAAATTAGAGTTTGTACAAATATATTTAGGGAGGTGTTCTTTTGACTGGATTAATCATTTTTCTCAGTATTGTTTTATTCTTTGTTATTTTATTAAGCATACGAATTACAATAAGCGGTGAATTCTTTGATGAATTTAAATTGAGTGTTTCATGGTTGTTTATTAAAATCCCTATTTTACCTAAGAAAAAGAAAGATGCAGTAAAAAAGGAAAAAAAGCCTAAAAAAGAAAAAGCACCTAAGGAAGAAAAAGTTGAAAAAGAACCTGAACTTGAGTCAGAGGAGCAACCAAAAGAAAAAGAAAACATCTTTGTTCGTTTTTACAACAACCAAGGCTATGAAGGCGTTTTACAGTTAATAAATAATGTTGTTGCCTCTCTTGGCAAAATGTTTAATTCATTTAGAAAGCACATTGTTATCCGTGAGTTATTCTTATTTTTAACAGTAACGGGTGGGTGTGACGCAGCTGAAACAGCTATAAAATACGGAGAAACTTGTCAAAAAGTTTTTCCAGCAATGTCTTTCATCTGCACAAAGCTCCCTGTAAAAAAATATGACGTTGAAATTGAACCTGACTTTTTAGGTACTAAAAATAGTGCACAATTTGCATTTTCAGTACATATTAGACCAATATTTTTTATAAATGCAGTTTTTGTGCTTGTATTTAGACTTATTTTTAAAGTAGCATTAAAATTCCTTATGGGAATTAAGAAAAAATCAAATAAAGAAAATTTAAATAAAGGTGGTACAGAATAATGAAAGAAAAATCATCTGCAGCAGGAATCCTTGAATCAACAATTGAAAAAGTTAAGGATTTAGTTAATGTTAGCACAATTATTGGCGAACCAATGAAGGTTGAAGGTGGCGTAACAATTATTCCAGTTTCAAAGGTTACATATGGTTTTGCATCAGGTGGTTCAGATTTCCCATCAAAATCTAATCAGGATATCTTCGGTGGTGGCGGTGGAGCTGGTGTAACAATCGTTCCAGTAGCATTTTTAATCATCGATGCATATGGTAATGTTGATATCAAGCACATTACTGCATTTGACAACGTTGCTGAAAGAGCAGTTAGCCTTGTTCCTGAAATGTTTGATAAGGTAACAAATGTTGTTAATAAGGTAAAAATGGATAAAGCATTTAAGACAGCAGAAAATAGCGTAAACGACGAAGTTGTTCCTGTTTCAGCAGACGAAAATGCATAATTTAAAATTTGTTTAATTTAGTCAGCGTTGAGAAGTGTAAACTTCTCGACGGTGATTTTGTGTTTAAATTTATATTATAGGTGAAACTATGGCAGATAATTCAATCAGACTTCAAAAGTATTTGTCTGAATGCGGTGTAGCATCAAGACGTAAAGCTGAAGAGTTGATTGCAGCAGGTAAGGTAAAGGTTAATGGAAGGCCAGCATCAATCGGTGATAAAATTAACCCTAAAAATGATACCGTTGTTGTTGCAGGTAAAAAAATAAAGAAAAGCAAGAAAAACACATACATTATGCTTCATAAACCTCGTGGATTTATTACAACATTGAGTGACGAAATGGGCAGAAAATGTGTGGCTCAACTTGTTGAAGATGTGGGCACTCGTGTTTATCCGGTTGGTCGTCTTGACCGTGATTCTGAAGGTTTGTTGTTGCTTACAGATGATGGTGAGTTTGCAAATGCAATGACTCATCCTACAAAGCATGTCCCTAAAACATATCGTGTTACAATAAGACCTTCTATTACTGAAGAGCAAATTACAGCTTTGACAACAGGTATTGAAATTGATGGAAGAATGACTATGCCGTCAGAAGTACGTGTTCTTGAGAAAAAAGAGGGCAGAGTTGTTTTAGAAATTATCATTTATGAAGGACGTAACAGACAGATTCGTAAAATGTGTGAGGCTTTAGGACTTGAGGTTGCAAGATTAAAAAGAACTCAGATAGGCTCTGTTAAGCTTGGTATGTTAAAGCAGGGTGACTGGAGAAACCTCACTGAAGAAGAAGTTCATAAGCTCACAGTTGCGGCTTCTCAGGACAGAAAGAGTTTGAAATAATGATTATTTATAAACCGATTAGTGATAAAGATGTGTTAAGACAGCATTTTCAAGATTTCGATTTTAATCAGGAAATATATGGTGGTTATATTGGAGTTGACGAAGATGGTAATAACGTTGGGGAATGTCTGTTTTCAATTGACGGATTCAAATGTCATATTCATATAATTGACTGTGATTTATCTGATAAATTACTTGTAGAAGGTTTCTTACGTGCTAGTTTAAATTATTGTGCAAACAGAAATGCGTATATGGCATATTGTTCAATTACTGATATTTCAGATGTTTTAGCATATCTTGGTTTCGAATGTATTAATGGCATTTATGGTGGCGATATTCCAACATTACTTAAAGGAAGCTGCTGTAAATAAATCAGTTGGAGAGTATATTATGATTAGAAGTATGACAGGTTATGGACGAGCACAGTCTGTAATTGATACTATGAGTGTAACTGTTGAAATAAAAAGTGTTAACCACAGATACTTTGAATTCAACTCACGTGTACCAAGAAATTATGGATTTCTTGAGGAAAAATTAAAGAGTTATGTTGGCTCAAGAGTTAATCGAGGTAAAGTTGAGTGCTATGTTTCTATCGAGAATTTAGAGGATGACGAGGTTGAAATTCTTGTTAATCATTCTCTTGCAAAATCATATCTCAATGCACTTAATGAACTTGCAGATAGAAATGAATTGAATTTAAGAGATGATTTAGCAATGTCCTCTCTTGCTCGTTATAATGACATTTTTGTTGTTCATAAAAATGAAGCTGATGAGGAGAAAATTTGGAATGCAGTTAAAGAAGTAACTTCTTTGGCAGTTGATAAGTTCATTCTTATGAGAGAAACTGAGGGTGAAAAGCTCAAGAATGATGTTCTTTCTCGTGCAGATTTGATACTCAATAAAGTGTCAATAATTGAAGAGCGTTCACCAGAAACAGTTAAGGAGTATAATGAAAAACTTCTTTCAAGAATAAAAGAATTCCTTTCTGATGTTCAGGTTGATGAACAAAGATTGCTTACAGAGTGTGCTATTTTTGCAGACAAAATTGCTGTGGCTGAGGAAACAGTAAGACTTCGTAGTCATATTGACCAGTTGCGTCAGTTTTTGGATAGTAGTGAAGCAGTTGGTAGAAAAACAGATTTCCTTGTACAGGAAATGAATCGTGAGGCAAATACAATCGGCTCAAAAGCTCAAGATGTTACAATAGCAAGAAATGTTATTGACATTAAAGCAGAAATTGAAAAAATTCGTGAGCAAATTCAAAACATTGAATGAGGTATTTTAATGAAGTTAATCAATATTGGATTCGGTAATGCTGTAAATGCAGATAGAGTTATTGCTATTGTTTCTACGGATTCAGCACCTGTAAAAAGAATTGTTGCAGAAGCAAAAGAGAGACATATGCTCATTGATGCAACACAAGGCAGAAAAACTCAGGCTGTGATTATTATGGATAGTGACCATGTTGTATCTACATACTTAAAAGCCGAAACAATCTTGAACAGAACGGAAAATATTGATGGAACAGGGGTTTCGGGATATGGTGAATAAAAACGGAATGCTTATTGTCTTTTCCGGTCCATCCGGAGTGGGTAAGGATACTGTGTTAGATGTTGTATTGAATAAAGATACAAGTTTACAAAAATCAATATCATTAACAACGAGAGATAAGCGTGAAAACGAAGTTGATGGAAGAGATTATTATTTTGTAACAAAACATGACTTTGAAGAACTTATCGAAAAAGGTGAGGTTTTAGAGTTTGCTCAATACGGCTCTAATTTATATGGAACGCCTAAAGCTCCTGTTGATAAATGGCTCAGTGAAGGTAAAGTGGTAATTTTAAAAATTGAAGTTCAAGGAACTGCAAAAATCAAGGAATTATATCCAGATGCTGTTGCTATTTTCTTGTTACCACCTTCAATGGCAGAGTTGGAAAATCGTCTTCGTTCAAGAGGAACTGAGGATGAAAGCAGTGTTCAAAAAAGGTTAAATATAGCACATGAGGAAATGAAACGAAGTGTTGATTATGACTTTTTTGTAATAAATGATGATTTGGAAAGTGCAGCAAATGATGTTTTAACCATTGTTAAAGCACTTGATTTCTCATCAAAACGAATGAATAAATTTATTAGTGAGGTAATTGATAATGTTTAATCCAGATTTAAGAAAAGTACTTGCAAACAATACTAGCCGTTATTCACTTGTTACAGCAATTGCTAAAAGAGCACGTGAAATTTCTTCTGATGCACAGGAAAATGGTGAAATTCTCAATGAAAAACCTGTAAGTATTGCTCTTGACGAAATCATTAACGGCAAATACGAATTAGCTGAAACAGAAGTAGAATAATTACTATATTTTACAATTTAATATAATACATGAGGGGGGCAGAGTATGGAAATTTTGACTGTTGCAAAAGTTGCTGTTGAAAATACAGCGTATTCTTTTGATATGTTATTCGAGTATTCTGTTCCTAATTATTTATGTCCAGATGTTTTACCGGGTAAAAGAGTTCTTGTACCATTTGGTAAGTCTAGTCAAAAGCGTGTAGGTATTGTTTTTGGTGTAGAAAGTGGTGTGACAACGGATAAAAAACTTAAAAAGATAGATTCCGTTATCGATGATGAGCCTATTTTTACTCGTGAGATGTTAAAGACATCAAATTTTATACATGATAGATGCTTCTGTACATATTATGATGCTAGTAAGTTGTTTTTACCACATGGTCTTTTAATGTCGGTAAATGTACTTTATGCATTAAATCCAGAATTTGACGGAGAAATTTCAGATAACACCGAAAAAGAAATAGTTGAATTCCTGAAAAATAAAAGAAATTTTGTAAAATGTGATTTAATCATTTCATCATGCAATTTGAAAAAGAATGGAACAATTCTTGATAAGATGGTTGACAAAGGTATTCTTTTAAAAAATGTTGATGCACAACGTAAGATGAATGATGCAACAATCAAAATGGTAGAGCTTATTGTTTCTCCAGATAGTGCAGATGTTGAAAATTTAACAAAGAAACAAAAAGAGGTTGTCAATATTCTTTCTGATGTTGGAGTTGTTTCAGTAAAAGAACTCTGCTATTTCACAGGCTATTCCGTTGCGGTCATATCTGCACTCGAGAGTAAAAATATAATTAAAACTTATGATGATGAGATTTTCCGTAAACCGTACGATTATGATGAAGAAGGCAATATTACAGATATAAGTCTTTCAGATGAACAGAAAAAAGCATATAACGGACTTGTTGAATTGTTGAATGAAGATAAACCAAATTGTGCATTGCTTTTCGGAATTACTGGCAGTGGTAAAACACAGGTTTATCTTAAACTTATTGATGAAGCACTGAATGGTGATAAGGGAATTATTGTAATGATTCCAGAAATATCATTAACACCACAAATGTTAACATTGTTTTATAAACGATACGGTGATAAGGTAGCTGTTTTTCATAGTGCACTTTCACTTGGTCAGCGCCTTGACGAATGGAAAAGAGTTAAAAATGGAGAAGCAAAAATTGCTATTGGTACTCGCTCTGCTATTTTTGCTCCATTTAAAGAAATTGGTCTTGTTATCATTGATGAGGAACAAGAGCATACTTATAAATCAGAAATGTCGCCCAGATATAATGCAAAGGAAGTTGCATTGTATCGTGTAGGTTGTCATAATGGTCTTCTTGTATTATCATCAGCAACACCATCTATAGATACATACACGAAGGCTAAAAACGGTACATATTCGTTGTTTACTCTTAAGAATAGATATGGTAATTCTGTGTTACCTGATGTTAACACAATTGATACAACATATCAAAGCGACATGATTCTTGAAAGTATAAGTAAGGAATTAGCTCAGGAATTGAAGGCAAATTTTGCAAATAAAAAACAATCCATTCTCTTGTTGAATAGACGTGGATACAATACATTTGCAAAATGCTCGGAATGTGGCACTGTTGCTTCTTGCCCAAATTGCAGTATATCTTTAACTTACCATATAAAAAATGGCAAATTAATGTGTCATTATTGTGGATATTCGATTCCTTTTTCAAATAAATGCAGTAACTGCAATAATGAAACTGTAAGATTTAGTGGGACTGGTACCCAAAAATTGGAAGAAGAACTTAAAATGATTGTACCAGATGCAAAAATTCTTCGTATGGATACAGATACAACATCCTCAAGATATTCTTTTGAAAAAAACTTTAATAGTTTTGGAACAGGGGAATATGATATTTTGATTGGTACACAAATGGTTGCAAAGGGATTGAATTTCCCTAATGTAACATTGGTTGGTGTTTTAAATATTGACCAAATGCTGTTTAATGATGATTACAAGAGTGGTGAAAGAGCTTTTGACTTGATTACTCAGGTCGTGGGGCGTAGTGGTAGAGGAAGTCATCCTGGCAAAGCTTATATTCAAACATCATTCCCAGATAGTGAAATTATAAATATGGCAAAAGAACAGGATTACGAGTCTTTTTTTGATGTTGAACTCCCAATGCGAAAGGCTATGGTTTATCCACCATTTTGTGACCTGTGTGTAGTAGGGTTTTCTTCTGAAAATGAGTCTTCAACAAAGAGGGCTGCAGTTGATTTCCTTAATCAACTAAAAGCTTTACATTCCCAAAATTATAAAAATACAAATATAATTGTTTTAGGTCCTGTAACACCTAGAGTTTCAAAACTAGGTGGTAAATATCGAGATAGAATAATCATTAAGTGTAAAAATACTTCAGATTTCAGAACAATGATAAGTGACCTTTTAAAACAATTTGAGAAAGATAAAAAACACAATGATGTTAGCATTTATGCTGACATAAATCCGGAAAACATATTATAAGGAGAATTCAAAATGGCAATAAGAAATATAAGAACAGACGATGACCCAATTTTAAGAAAGAAAAGCAGAATTGTTGAAACTTTTGACGATAAACTTTGGCAATTACTTGATGATATGAAAGATACAATGTATCAGGCAGAGGGTGTTGGACTTGCAGCTGTACAGGTAGGTATTCTTAAAAGAGTTGTGCTTGTCGATGTTGGTGATGGATTGCTTGAACTTATTAACCCTGAAATAATTGAGGTTGAAGGCGAACAATTTGGTGCAGAGGGATGTCTTTCTTTACCAGGTAAATCAGGATATACAATAAGACCAATGACAGTAAAAGTTAAAGCACAAAACAGAAACGGTAACTGGTGTGTATATAAAGGGACAGAACTTAAAGCAAGAGCGTTTTGTCATGAAATTGACCATCTTGATGGTACTTTATATATTGATAAACTTTGTTCACAAGAGGAAATTGAAAATTACAGTAAGGACTGATAATATGCGTATAATATTTATGGGTACACCGGAGTTCTCTGTACCATGTTTAGAAGCACTTATAAACAGTGAAGATGAAGTTGTTGGTGTGTTTACACAACCTGATAAGCCAAAGGGCAGAGGATATGAGTTAACTCCACCACCAGTCAAGGTTTGTGCACTTGAAAATAATATTCCTGTTTTTCAACCTTCTTCAATGAGAGATGGCACTGCATTAGAAATAATTAATTCACTCAATGCAGATTTAATTATTGTTGTTGCTTTTGGTAAAATTCTTCCAAAAGAAGTTCTTGAAAGTGTAAAATACGGATGTATCAATATTCATGCATCATTACTTCCTAAATTAAGAGGTGCAGCACCTATTCAATGGAGTATCATTAATGGTGAAAAAGAAACTGGTGTAACATCGATGCAAATGGATGTTGGACTTGACACTGGGGATATGTTACTCAAAAAATCTATTGTAATAACAGAAAATATGAATGCAGGTGAATTGCATGATGCACTTTCTGTTTTAGGTGCTCAAGTTCTCATTGAGACAATTATCGAATTGAAAAAGGATAATTTAAAACCAGAAAAACAAGATGATAGTTTATCAAATTATGCATCAATGCTGTCTAAGGAATTGTGTCCGATAGACTTCAAAAAATCTGCTCAAGATGTTCACAATCAAATCCGTGGACTATGCCCATGGCCAGTTGCCACAACTCTTATAAATGGAAAAAAATATAAAATTCATTCTTCCCAGTTATTGACTGAAAAATTCACCGGAAAATCAGGAGAAATTGTAGATAATAATAACAGACTTGTGTGTATGTGTGGCGATGGTAATTGTATTGAAATTCTTGAAATTCAAGCAGAAGGAAAACGTAAAACAGATACTTCAAGTTTCTTAAGAGGACACAAGATAGAAAAAGGAACAATTTTAGGAGAATAACCATGAGAGGATATTTCGATTACTATTATTTATCGAACTATTATTATATAGTTTTGGTGTTGCCAATGATTATTTTATCACTTGTTGCATCATCAAGAGTTAAATCATCATTTAAAAAGTATTCAGCGGTCAAATCATCAAAAAGAATCACTGGTGCTCAGGCAGCATTTGATATTTTACGTTATTATGGAATTACAAATGTAAGGATTGAACGTGTAAGTGGAAATTTAACTGACCACTTTGACCCAAGAACAAATGTAATTCGTCTTTCTGATAATGTGTATAACTCAACATCTGTTGCTGCTATTGGCGTTGCTTGTCATGAAGCAGGACATGCAGCACAGTATGCACAAAATTATGCACCCATTAAAGTTAGAAACACTGTTTTGCCAGTTGCAAATATTGGCTCAAAAGCAGGTGTACCAATAGCAATACTCGGTTTCTTCCTTGGCTTTGAACCTTTGGTGATGGCAGGAGTAATTTTCTTCTCATTTGCTGTTCTTTTCCAGCTTATCACACTACCGGTTGAATTTAATGCTAGTAAAAGAGCATTAAAAGTTATAGGTGAAACTAATATCTTGTCTGAACAAGAAAAAGACGGAGCGAAGAAAGTTCTTAGTGCCGCTGCTATGACTTATGTTGCAGCTCTTGCAGTCAGTGTTGCGAGTTTGTTACGCCTTATCTTAATGGTTAATAGAAGAAGAGATTGATTTATGGATGATAGATTATTAGCATTTAAAATTTTAAATAAAATTGAACACGATAAGGCATATTCCAATATAACTCTTGATTCTGTTCTTAGAACAAATTATGTATCTTCAGCGTCATTTGTTTGTGCATTGGTTTATGGTGTTTTAGAACGCAAAATAACTCTTGATTTTTATTTATCAAAGTTTTTATCGCAGCCGATTAAGAAACTTAATCCACAAGTTTTAACTATATTACGACTTGGTGTTTATCAGATTAAATTTATGGATAAGGTTCCGTCTTCAGCTGCTGTTAATGAAAGTGTTAAACTATCAAAGAAAGTCAAATGTGCTTATGCCTCTGGACTTATTAATTCAGTTTTAAGGAAAGTATCAGTTACTGATATTGATTTACCAGATACTGATAATAAAATTTATGATTTGAGTATTAAATATTCATGTCCTGAGAATCTAGTTGAGCATTATTTGAATGATTATGGTTACATAAAAACTGAAGAAATATTAAAATCTTCCGTAGGTGCTGCACCTATCTTTGTTCGAGTTAATACCATAAAAACAAATACGTATGAGCTAATAGATTTGTTGAATAAAGAGGGGATTGCATCACGAAAGGTTTCTGATGTTGATAATGCACTGGAAATATTAGATGGAAATTCATTGTTTAAATCAAAATGTTTTACAGAAGGACTTTTTCATGCACAGGATTTAGCATCACAAAAATGCATTGAAGCTCTTTCACCTAAAAAGGGTGAAGTTGTTTTTGATATGTGTTCAGCTCCTGGTGGAAAATCATTCACTATGGCTCAATATATGGAAAATAGTGGAAATATATATTCTTTTGATTTGTATGAGCATAAAATAAAGCTTATAAATGATGGTGCTCAAAGGTTGGGGATTAAAATTCTAGAAGCTCAGGTGGATGATGCATCTGTATTTAATTCTAATCTTCCTAAAGCAGACAAAATACTTTGTGATGTGCCATGTTCTGGATTAGGCGTTATTAGACGTAAGCCTGAAATCAAATATAAAGATTTTACATTTATTGACAAATTATGTGATTTGCAATATAATATTTTAAATAATGCGTCATTGTATCTGAAGGAAACAGGCGTAATTATTTATTCTACATGTTCATTAAATAAAAAAGAAAACGAAAAGATTTGCGAAATGTTTTTGAATAATCATCCTGAGTATAGATGTGATGGAATGACAACATTGTTTCCTCATAAAGACTCAGATGGCTTTTTCTTCGCTAAACTTATTAAGGAATAATTTCAATGATAAAAGACATTCGTTCACTAACATATGATGAGTTGTCAACAGAAATTATTGGTCTTGGATTTCCAAAGTTTAGAGTAAATCAGATTTTTTCTTGGATTCATGAAAAAACCGTTAACTCCTTTGATGAAATGACTAATATTTCCAAAGATATGAGAGCTCGTTTAAGTGAAAATTTTACTTTTTATAATTGTGAAATCAATACAAAATTGGTATCATCAATTGACGACACAGTTAAATATCTTTTTACTCTTTCTGATGGTGAGTATGTAGAAAGTGTTGTTATGAAATATAAATATGGATATTCAATTTGTATTTCAACTCAAGTGGGATGCAAAATGGGATGTACTTTCTGTGCTTCTGCTATTGGTGGATTTGTACGTCATCTTACTGTGGGTGAAATGCTTTCGGAGATTTATACAGCTCAGAAGGACCTGAACATTAAAATTAATCATCTTGTTTTAATGGGTACAGGGGAGCCTTTAGATAATTACGATAATGTTCTTAAAATGCTGGAATTAATTACTGATGAAAAAGGGCAAAATATGAGTATGCGTCATATATCCCTTTCTACTTGTGGAATTGTTCCGAAGATATACGATTTAGCTGAAAAGAAACTTGGTTTGACTTTGTCTGTTTCATTACATGCACCAAATAATTTTATACGTTCAAAATCAATGCCAGTCAACAAAACCTATGATATTGATGAATTGTTAAAAGCGTGTAGGTATTATTCAGATTTAACTAAAAGAAGAATATCATTTGAATATGCTATGATTAAAGGTTTAAACGATAGTGATGAATGTGCATTAGAATTAGCCAATAGATTAAAAGGTATTCTTTGTCATGTTAATCTGATACCAGTTAATAATGTCAGAGAAACAAGTTATATAAAAAGTTCTGTCGAAAGACAAAAGAAATTTATTGAAATATTATCAACAAGAGGAATTACTGCGACTGTTCGTAGAACTCTTGGTAGTGATATAAATGCATCATGCGGTCAGCTTAGAGCATCAAAGAAAAAGTAGGTGAGTATGATGAAAGTTGTGGCAAAAACTGATACTGGATTAAAAAGAACAAATAATCAGGATTCCTATGCAGCCGGTGAATTACCAGGCTCTGTTGCGTGGGCTGTTGTTTGTGATGGTATGGGTGGTGCAGCAGGTGGAAATCTAGCAAGTTCAACAGCTGTTAAAATCATATCTGAAAGAATAACATCATTATATCGACCAGGAATGTCTTCTAGTTCGATAAAAAACATGTTTTTGTCAGCTATTACAGCTGCTAATATTGATGTTTTTGAGATGAGTAAAAATGACCCAGAGTTAAGTGGTATGGGAACAACGGTGGTTGTTGCTATTGTAGTTGACGAAAGTGTATATGTTGCACATGCGGGTGATTCTAGAGCATATATATTATCTAATAATCAACTTTACCAGTTGACAAAAGACCACTCGCTTGTACAGGAAATGGTTGATTGTGGGAAAATTACACCCGAAGAGGCTCGTGAGCATCCTAAGAAAAATTTAATTACTCGAGCACTGGGTGTTTCTGAAGAGTTGCGAATTGACTTCTGTGAAGAATCAATTTCGGAAAACGACGTACTTTTAATTTGTACCGATGGTTTAACAAATTTTGTTGAAGCAGAAGAAATTTACGAATTAACTGAAGATGGTAAATTCTACGAGTATGCTGAAAGACTTGTTAATCGTGCTAATCACAATGGTGGTGGCGATAACATTACTGTTGTTACAGTTTCTTATTGATTGTGTAGGAAGGAGATGCTGTTATGGACAATTTTTGTGGAAAGCGTCTTGATGGACGATATGAAATAAGAGAAATTATTGGTGTTGGTGGTATGTCTGTTGTTTATAAGGCGTACGATAACATTGATGATAGAGTTGTTGCGATAAAAATTCTTAAGGATGAGTTTCTCACAAATGAAGAATTTAAGCGTAGATTTAAAAATGAGTCAAAAGCAATTGCCGTTCTTTCACATCCTAACATTGTTCGTGTTTATAATGTTAGCTTTGGTGACAGACTTCAATATATTGTTATGGAGTATGTTGATGGCATAACATTAAAAGAATATATTGAACAACAAGGTGTTATAAATTGGAAAGAGGCAGTACACTTTGTTGGACAGATTCTTGCTGCATTGCAGCATGCACATGATAAGGGAATTGTTCACCAAGATATTAAACCTCAAAATATCATGCTCTTGCAGGATGGTACTATAAAGGTAACTGACTTTGGTATTGCTCGCTTTAGCCGTTCAGATTATCATACAATTACAGATAAAGCTATTGGCTCAGTTCATTATATTAGTCCTGAACAGGCACGTGGCGAAATGACTGATGAGAAGGCAGATATATATTCTATTGGTGTTGTTTTGTACGAAATGTTAACAGGACAGTTGCCATTCCAGTCAGATAGTGTTGTTTCAGTTGCACTTATGCAACTTCAACAGGAACCAGTTAGACCTAGAGAAATTATTCCAACTATCCCTCTTGGATTGGAACAAGTTACAATTCGTGCTATGCAGAAGAATCCTCAGAGTAGATATCGTTCTGCAGCAGAAATGCTTATGGATATAAATGAATTTAAGAGAAATCCTTCTATTAAGTTCAATTATTCATACTTTGTTGACCAAGAGCCTACAAAGTACATTCGTACTAATAACGATACGATGGCAAGGGACACACGCCATTTTAATGTTGAAAAGATAGAAGAAACCGAAGAAAGACAATCTATGAACAAGACATCTGCTGTTCTCATAGGCGCAATTGCAGGATTGCTTGTAGTTGCAGCAGTTATTATTGGTATATTTGTTGGTAATAAGAATAAGAAAATTGATGTTCCTAATTTTATAGATAAGAATTTCTATACGGATATAAAAGATAATAAAGAGTACGATGATTTTGAATTTGTTACAGAGTACACAGAGGACCCCAATAAGGAAAATGGTATAGTTACTAAGCAAAATCCAGGTTCAGATACCAAGGTGAAGCGTAATTCTAAAATTACACTTACCATTGTTTATAATGAGGATATGGTAACTATTGATGATTCAATTATTGGTATGACTAAAGAAGAAGCTGGTAATATTCTTGTTAAACAAAAGTTAAAACCAAAGTATGAAGTAATTTATGATGCAAAGATAAAACCAGGATGTGTTGTTAGAACATCACCTGAAGCAGGTACTAATGTTAAGAGTGGTAGTACAGTTACAGTTTATATAGCAACTGACAAGCAAGAACAAGTTGTTGTTCCTAATTTGGTTGGTACAGAACAAATTGCTGCTGAACAAATGCTTAGTGCATTAGGACTTGTACTTGGTGAAGTTACAGAAGTTGAGAGTAACCTTCCAAAGGGTGTTGTTGTATGGCAATCCTATGCTGAAGGCGAAACAGTTTTTGCTGGTTCACAAATTGATGTTCAAATCAGTAACGGAATTCCAACTGTTGACCTTGAAGTTAAGCTTCCTGCATTGAATAAACCAGGTAAATTAAAAGTTTATTTAAATAGTCAGCTTGTTTATGAGTCCAGCGAACTTTACTTAGACGGTTCAACACAAACAATTAAGATTAATGGTTCTGGTGCCAACAATGAATATACTGTTACTATCGACGATTCACCAGTTCAAAAGGGTAAGATTGACTTTACACAGCAACCTGCAGTTATTACCGATAAGGAAGAAATTGTTGTTTTAATAAATGTTGTTGGTCTTGATAAAAATGCTGCTGAAGCAAAACTAAATGCAGCAGGATTCAATAATATTGAATTTGTTGAAGAATCAAGTAATAGTTTTTCAGCTGGTACAGTAATATCACAATCACCAACTTCGGATGGCACAACAAGAATTTCAACAAAAACAAAAATTACTTTAAAAGTAAGTACAGGACCAAGTGCATAACATGAAATTAACTGGTATAATTACAAAAGGTATTGGCGGCTTCTACTACATTGAAGTCGCCAATGCGATATATGAATGTAAAGCAAGAGGAATTTTTAGAAAGAATAAGATTACACCACTTGTGGGCGATAAAGTAGAGATTTCAGTTAATGATAACGCTGAAAATACAATTGATGTAATTTTAGAGAGAAAAAACTTTTTGATAAGACCTCCTGTTGCTAATATTGATAATTTAATAATTGTTGTATCAACTGTTGAGCCTAAACCTAATTTCTTTGTTATTGACAAGTTGATTACATTGGCTGAATATAAGAACATTGAGCCTTATATTGTTATTTCTAAGACAGATTTATCTTCTTATGATGATATTGTTGATGTTTATAAGAATACGGGTATTAATATAATTGCTTTGGACAATGATGATTCAATTCAAAAAGTAAAAGACATAATGAGAAATAAGATTAGTGCATTTACCGGTAATTCGGGTGTTGGAAAAACAACACTATTGAATAAATTAGATAATAGTCTTAATCTTTCAACTGGAGCAATTAGTGATAAACTTGGCAGAGGACGACACACAACACGTCAAGCTCAACTTTTTAATGTGTGTGGTGGTTATGTCATTGATACCCCAGGTTTCTCATCACTAGATTTTGAAAAGACTGAAATTATAAAAAAAGATGAGTTGCCACATTGTTTTAGAGAGTTTAGGGACTACCTGGGAACTTGTAAATTTACATCCTGTGCTCATGTAAATGATAAGGGATGTTCTATTTGTCAAGCGGTAAAAGATGGGTATATAAACGAAACAAGACATAGTAGTTATGTTCAATTATATAATCAAGCAAAGGAAATAAAGGAATGGGAACTTTAAAGTCAAGATGTGTAATCATTGGTGGTGGAGATTGTTCGGTAGAACAGTTGAAAGAAAACATAACTGATAATGATTATATTATTTGTGCAGATAGTGGATTTGATATTGCGGTGAATTCAAAAATTGTTTCAGACCTCTTAATTGGCGATTTTGACTCTATAAAGAGTTTCCCTAGTGATGTGGAAAAGATTACTCTTCCAGTCGAAAAAGACCTCACAGACTGCGAGGCAGCTTATAAAGAGGGCGTGAAGAGAGGCTTTAATGATTTTCTCCTATTAGGTGGTACTGGTGGCAGATTTGAACATACATTTGCCAATATTTCCATTATGGCGAGAGCATCAAAGGAAGGAAACAACTTTAGAATAATTGATGATAAACATACTTTTTACTCAATAACCAACTCGTCTATTAAAATTCCTTTTTCTGCGAATAAACAAATTTCTGTTTTTGCATTTGGTGAAAAAGCTTGTGGTGTAACTGAAAATGGATTTCATTATTCCATAAAGGACTATACATTGAATCCATTTGTACCTATGGGTATAAGTAATGATATAGTGGATGATTATGGTGAAATTATTGTCGAAGATGGAACATTAATTATCATCGAAACACAAATGTAACAAATGTAATCCCCCTACGTATAATGTAGTAAAATACATATGCGAGGGGGATTTTTTATGGGAAGAAAAAGAAGTAATAAAGGTGTAATTTTTATGGCATTGGGTCTTGGATTGCTGATTTCTTTGATTCTTCCTCAAAAAGTCATCATTGTATTACTTGCAATAGCGCTTGTAATCTGTGGTTTTTCTCTTTGCAAAAGTTAGGGGAGAAGTGGATATGAAGGTAATTCTAGTTAAAAGTCCAAAACTTATTGGTGGGATATTAAGAAAAATTTTTAAAGTGAAGAAAACAGAAATACAATAACAGAAAACCCCTATGACTTTCATAGGGGTTAACTTTTAATTATCTTGTGATACTGTTATTGTCCATCCATTTAGGTTGCCATAAAGATATTGAACATTACATTTTCCATTAACAAAACATACTGTTGCAAGAACATCAGGCAAACAAAGGGGAAGAGTAATGTTTTTATCTATGGGATTAAAGTTGATTTTTTTATTCTCATAATCTATTGAAAGTCCTAAGGCAGCATGAAGAGTGGTCCAGCTTGACATAGGTCGTGTGTAGTGATGTCCACATTCCCAGTGGTCCCAAAATGAACCCAATCTCATTTGGTTATTATGAATTGATAGAATTTCGGTATCTGCGATTTCTCGAAGTCCAACTGAAAGTGCAAGAGCAGAAAATGCATACCCAATACCTGTCCAAACAGCACCTGCCTGACAGTTTTTATATGTATGAATTGTGGTTTTTCTCTTATCGTGACAGGCAGCATTAATTAGTCCTGCCTCACTATCAAAATTCTTCTGGAAGATATAATTCACAACATCTCTAATTCTATCATCAGTTAGATTGCTTGAAACACCCATCATTTTTAAAAACCATTCACCATCAAGCTGGTCACTCATAAGGGATTCGTCAGTTTCAGTTTCATTTCTCCAAAGATTATAATACTCTCCATTCCAAAGCTTTTCTTCCAATGAAATTTTACCTTTTTCTAAAATACGATTCCACTTATTTTGATAAGTATTATCACTCATTATTTCTGCAATTATAGTTGCAGATTTGAGTGCAGCTAACCAAAGAATTGAAATGTAAGCAGGTGTGCCTGAAAAATTCCACGAATCATAGGTGTTACGCTTTGTATCATGGTCGGGAAGTCCATCACCATCTTTGTCAAGTTCTTCAATTGAATCCATTGCAAGTTTAACATTGTTCCAAAGGGATGAGAGATAGCTAAAGTCACCAGTAAACAGGTAATCACGAAGTGCCATAAGAACGAATTGCATGTTCATATCGACACGGTCATATCCATTATCAACTTTTTCAAAACCAGGCTTAAATAGGTGATGAACTCTGCCATCACTTCTTTGAAATTCTGCACCCATTTTAATCTGTTTTTTCTGTAAATCAGGGAATATGTTAACTAAGCCGAAAGAAGCATGATATGTGATATCCGTTGTGTGAAATCCGCAATATCCGAGACCTTCCCATAAACCAAATTTTCCATTTTTTAGATAACATGAACTTTTAACAAGTTGTGAAAGGTTTGATGACCATGCATCAGGATAAATTGTTGGCAGAGTTGTGTTATAAAGTAAATCTGAAAAGCTGACAGCCTTCTTATAAACGGAATCAAATTTATCATTTAAAAATTTGTTTGCATCAAGAGAATTTTTATATAAATTTTCATAATAATGACCTAATCTCCTACTATTTTTGCTAAAATGATTTGGGAAATACCAAGTGAAAACAAATCTTACATTTTTCTTATCTTTTGGTGCAAGTGTAATTTGACTACAAAGGGCACATGACCCAAAATCCTTACCCATTCTCCACATCTGTCTTTGACAGCATTTAAGAAATTCGATTTTTTCGTTTCTGTTTGAAGGAAAATTAGGTGTACAATACTGAATTCGTTTTAATAATGAACTAGCAAATGGATATTTTGTGAATTCCTTACATAGAGAGTCAAGCTTATCATTTTTTAATATACTTAAATTAAGTGGAATAGTTGTTGGTTTTGTACCAACAACGCTATTAGGAAGATAACCAAGCTCTCTAAAATCAAACAAAAATGACTCTTGTGTTACACCAAAATCTGAGTTACCAACATATTCTTTTAGAAAACGGAAATTATCTGCTGTAATATAAGAATTTTTGCCATCACTGTTTATAGAAAAAGAAATGTCTCCACAAGATGCAGAATTAGATTTTCTTTCAGGTTGAATATGCACACCAAAGCCATTTTTCATCTTGATAAGAGTGTTTTCACAGCCCTCTTTTTTATTCATAAAATTAGGCTCTAATGCACCTAAAAGGCTAATTTCTAAATTTTCATTTGTTGGGTTTTCAACAGTAAAATCAAGATAAAACCCAGGTGTTGAAGAAATATCGGAATTATGCGGTACAAAAGGTGAAACTGCTTTCAAAGAAACTTTACAAGGTAAGTCACCATCAATATAGTTTAAATCACAAGTAGGAAATCTACCATCAAATTCAATTTTTTCAACTGGTTTATTCCACGCAAACATACGATATGTAAAGTCATCTGCATCTGTTTTCATACCAAGTTTACGGATAATAGGTTTTGAGTTTTCACCTTTTGCACGAATCCAAAAGGATAAAGCCCCAGTGTTGATTTCACCATCATTTACTTTTTTTTCGTGACATCGAGAAGTAAGTCTTGGTGGGTTTGCTATCTGCCAGTAGTGAAATTCACCATCCGGCAAAAGTTCAACACTTCCACTACCGATACCTCCTAATGGGATACCACTTGTATGAGTTTTAGTTGTCGTAATTTTCGCCATAAAATATCCCTATTTCTTTTTAATTTCAAATGTAAAACGTGCATTGTCTTCGTACCAAAGTGGGAAATTAGTACCCCAAACATTGTTGTATAAAACAAAACTAAGACCATCAGACTTTACATCCTCAAATTTGTTGTCAAATTCAAGTATTTTGCCTTTACCAATAGAAACAAGAGGTGAGTGGTAGTTAATAATTTCAAAGTCGCCCATTTCAACACTTTGTATAGCGTGTAAGTTTCTGCTACCGTAATTAGTAACTTCTTCAGGCTTTACAATACATCCCATCTTTTTTAATTGCACATTATCATTTGGGAATATATGCATGTAAATTGCCTCTGTGAGTCTGTTTGCATCTTTTTGATACCAAGAAACATCTATCTTCAAGCCATTTTCACTAAGATTGTAAATAACTTGAATAAGTCTTGGTGCACCTAATTCGTTACAGAGTTTTTTGTCACAAACAAGGTTTACAATATTCTGTGAATCATTAGCATACATCTTTTCAACTGAATAAGGGAATCTGCCTGATGGATATTTTCCTTCAACTCTGTTAAGACCTGGACGAGCAAAGTCACCAAGTGCCCAAACTGCAGTTTCTTCAAGATTTCGTGAATAGTGAGTAAGCCAGTATTTATAATCTTCGTTACAGAAAGAACGATATGTAAAAATAGGTTCATTATTAACTTTAATGATTTCTTTCTCAGCAAATTTTAGTGAGCCTATACCACCATTTTTATTGATTTTAAGTGTCCATTCACCAGCTTGTAATGTATCAACATCGTTTTCAATATAATCGATAGGATTGCTAGGAATAAGCTTAGAAAGTTCAGTTTTTGCAATCTTTTTATGTTCGTCATTTAATGCTGATAATGCAAGGTCAATATACGCTCTCTGTTCAGTCCAACTCTTTTCAATAACGGAGTAGTAACCACGTTTTCTACGACCATCGAAAAGACTTATAAGTGGGAGAATACTCTGTGGCAAATCGCATAAAAGATGATTAAACTTAACTTTGTCTGCCTTTCTTGCTTTTTGAAATTCTTTTTTAAGATAATTGCCATAATCAGAAAAATATGTCTTTGAGTCCATACCACAGGTGTGCTCTGCAATACAAAGGATGGCATCAACAAAGTTTTTATATTCGTCTGAGCCTCTGTCTAAACTACCATCATTTAACCATTTGTTTTTTAGGTTAATTAAGGTACGAAGAGATGCAGATTTATATGGGTCTGTAGCACTACCATGAATCCAAGAGTCGCCCATTTCACCTGTGAATACAGGTAATTTTTCACGAACTTCCCAAATAACCTCTGCAAAGTCGTCGATAGTACCTGCAACAATCTCGTAGTCTGGGTATTCTTCTTGGATTTTGTTTATTTTATCAATAACTTTTTGTGGTGATGGTGCACCGTGATTATCTAAGGTATGGTCGAAGTAAAGAACTTCATCCACTAAATCACTCTTAAAAGCTCCACCGTAGTCACCTGAATAGATAACAACAACTTCATCATCACCATTTTTCCAAACAAAGCAAGGTGGCACATCGACAAGAGCAGATGCACCATTTACCCCAATGTGTAAGAGCTTAATTCCATGTTTTGCTAAAACTGAAACAAGACCTTTTGTGTGACCAGGCACATCTGTCATTTTTGCAGAAATAGTTTTTTTGCCACGAAGTCTGTCAAGGTCATCAACGAGAGTTAAGCCAAAATCAAGTGAATCCACATCAAGTAGTTCAGTATGAGTTGTAAAAGGCATAGCATGAGGCACAATATTTCCGTCTTTAATAGCTTTTGTGAGTTTTTCTTTTTGTTGGGGATTTTTTAAGCATTCCTTTAAAACCCATGAACCTGTTGTCCATACAAAATATTTTTTATCTTTTGTGTTTACCTTTTCAGCAAGGTCAATGGCATCAGGAATAAAG
>CALEIS010000168.1 GCA_937877675.1 uncultured Clostridia bacterium
AGCTGGCAAATGCGTAGCATTTGACTGAGGGGGGTAAAATATTAAACATCCCCAATAAACTCCCAATTTGGTGTACTTTATTATTATACAATAAAACAAAAATTTAGTCAACATATCGACAAACATTTGTTCGATAAAAATTGTCAAAAATTACAATAAAATTTATAAATTACTCTTTTAATTTCCAAAGGTTTGTGTTATACTATTAAAGGCGTTTGAGCATTTTTTGTAAAGTATAATTTTCAGGCGCAATTTTGTTATGTTTTTTTACTTTTAGGTTATAGATTATTATTTGATTTTTAGGGGGAAGAGTCCTTGGAAAAAATCATAATTAATGGTGGAAAAAGATTAGTTGGTGAAGTTGAAATCAGCGGTGCTAAAAATGCCGTTGTTGCTATTATTCCTGCAACTATTCTTGCCGAGGGTGTTTGTAGAATTGAAAATATTCCAAATATCAGCGACGTTTCTGCAATGGTTAAAATATTACGTCACTTGGGCGCTGAAATAAAGATGATAAACCAAAATACTTTGGAGATTGATACTTCTCATATCCGTTCCAATGTGGTTGAACACGATTTGTCAAAGCTTATGCGTGCTTCATATTACTTTATTGGCGTTCTTTTGGGCAGATTCAACCATGCAAGAGTTGCTATGCCGGGTGGTTGTCAGTTTGGTGTTCGTCCAATTGACCAGCACATTAAAGGCTTTGAGGCTATCGGTGCAACTGTAACAATGGAAGAAAATGCTATGGTTGATGTTAAAGCTGAAAGACTTATGGGTACATCAGTTTATTTTGACGTGGTTTCCGTTGGTGCTACAATCAACCTTATGTTGGCTGCAGTTAAGGCAAAGGGTCTTACAATTATTGAAAATGCTGCAAAAGAGCCTCATATCGTTGACCTTGCCAACTTCCTTAACTCCATGGGTGCTGACATTCGTGGTGCAGGTACTGATGTTATTAAAATCCGTGGTGTGGACAAGCTTCACGGTTGCGAATATGCAATTATCCCAGACCAGATTGAAGCAGGAACATATATGGTTGCTGCCGCAGCAACACAGGGTGATGTTCTTATTAAGAATGTTATTCCAAAGCACCTTGAGTCAATTACTGCAAAGCTTATTGAGTGTGGTGTGGTTGTTGAGGAAAATGACGATTCTGTAAGAATTTGCTCAGATTGTCGTCCAAGCCATTGTAGTGTTAAGACAATGCCTCATCCTGGTTTCCCAACAGATATGCAACCACAGTTTTCTGTTCTTCTTGCTATTGCAAGGGGTAATAGTATGGTTTCTGAAAGTGTGTGGGACAACCGTTTCCGTTATGTTGAACAACTTATCAGAATGGGTGCAAAGATTACTGTTGATGGTAAATCTGCATTCCTTGAAGGTGTTGAGGGCTTAAAGGGTGCTCCTGTTATTGCAAACGACCTTCGTGCAGGTGCAGCGATGGTAATTGCAGGTCTTGTGGCTTCAGGTACAACTGAGATTGAAGAAATTCACCACATCCAACGTGGATATGACCATATAATTGAAAAATTACGTAGCTTAGGTGCGGATATTGAATTAAGAAACAGTCCTGATGACGAAAAAACCGTATTGAGCGTAGGTTAAAATTGAAGGACGGTTAATTACCGTCCTTTTTTGATATGATTTAGGAGAAATAAAATGGCAAAATTCTGTCCCTTGTTTTCATCTTCAACGGGCAATTCAATATACATAGGTGGTGGCGACGACTCTATTCTTATTGATGTGGGTATGACTGCTAAACAGATTGAGCAATCCCTTTTTGGTATCGGTGTGGATGCAGATAGTGTTCGTAATATCTTTATTACCCACGAGCATTCCGACCACGTAAAAGGGCTTAAGGTTTTTACCAAAAAGCATAAGGCAAGAGTTTTCATGACAGCAGGGACATACGAAGCCCTTGCAAAAACAGATGCTCTTGATAATGTGAGTGAATGTAAGATAATCACTGATGACGGTGCAGATGTAGGATGTATGCTCATAAAACCATTTGCAATTTCCCACGACTGTATTGAGCCTTGTGGATATACTGTTGAAATAGCAAATGGTAGAAAAATTTCCGTTGCAACCGACCTTGGAATTATGACGGATACAGTTTTTGATGCGTTAAAAGGCTCCGACCTTGTAATGCTTGAGTCAAACCATGATGTGAATATGCTTCAATGTGGTGGTTATCCCTATATTCTTAAACGCAGAATTTTAGGAGTAAAAGGACATCTTTCAAATGAAGATTGTGCCGAAACATTGGCAAAACTTCTGGAAACAGGCACAACAAGATTTTTCCTTGGGCATTTAAGCAGGGAAAACAATCTTCCAACACTTGCATATCAGACAAGTGTTTGTGCACTCTCAATGGCAGGTGCAAGGGAAGGTGACGACTATTATATCCGTGTTGCAAAACCTGTTTGGGATGAAAGGGCGATGATATTATGATGAATGTTCAATTCATTGTTCTTGGTAAATTAAAAGAAAAATATATGAGGGACTTTTCCGCTGAATATGAAAAGCGACTTTCAGCATATTGTAAATTGAATGTTGTAGAGTTGGAACCTGTTAAATTATCGGACAATCCATCACAGAGCGAAATTGAAAATGCTTTAACCAAGGAAACTCAGATGATTAAGGCAAAAATTCTAAAAAATTCTTTTGTGTTTTCAATGTGTATTGAGGGGAAACAAATGTCCTCAGAAGAATTTTCACAGAAACTAGATGATATTGCACTTTCAGGTAAAAGCAATATTGTTTTTATTATCGGAAGTTCATTCGGACTTTCAAACGAGATAAAAGGAATGTCAGATTTTAAATTTTCTATGTCAAAAATGACATTCCCACATAAGTTGGCAAGAATTATGCTTACTGAGCAACTTTACCGTGGATTTTCAATAAGCAACAATGGGAAATACCATAAATAGTTTATAGAATAACAAAGAATTGTTATTAGTTTGTTAAAAATTTGGTTTTATAATATATTAAAATGGAGGCGAGTTCTGTTATGCAAAAAGAAAAAATTCTTGTAGTAGATGATGAAAAAAATATTTGTGACTTATTGAGAATGTACCTTGAAAAAGAAGGATATTCAGTAGTGTTGGCATATAATGGTGTTGATGCTGTAAACTCTTTTGCAAGTGAGAATCCGGATTTGGTGTTATTGGATGTCATGTTGCCTCAGTTGGATGGTTGGCAGGTATGTCGTGAAATCAGAAAGACAAGTGAGAAACCAATCATCATGCTTACTGCAAAGGATGAGATTTTTGATAAGGTTTTAGGTCTTGAGCTTGGTGCTGATGACTATGTAACAAAGCCTTTTGATGCAAAGGAAATTATTGCTCGTATTAAGGCTGTTCTTCGTCGTACAACTCAGGTTAAGGAAACTGACATTAAGGAAGTAAAATACGATAAACTTTCAGTTAACCTTTCAAATTATGTGTTAAAGGTTGATGGAGTTGCCATCGACACACCACCAAAAGAATTAGAGCTTATCTATCATCTTGCAAGTAATCCTGACAGAGTATTTACTCGTGACCAGCTTCTTGATGAAGTTTGGGGATTTGATTACTATGGTGACAGTCGTACAGTTGACGTTCATATTAAGCGTCTTCGTGATAAACTTAAGGGCGTATCCGACCAGTGGGAATTAAGAACAATCTGGAGTGTCGGCTACAAGTTTGAAACTCATGAAAAGAAATGATTTTATAAAAAAGAGAATAAGAAGAATAGGCAATTTCTTTACTCATTTGCCATTGTTTGCAAAATATCTTACGGTTATGACATCTCTTATGCTGGTAAGTTATCTTGTACTTGCATCGGCACTTACTGTTTTCCTTTCATCAAAGTGGACAAAGGAAACACAGACACTTTTAACGGATAATGTTAAGCAGAATGCAATTTATTGTGAAAACATCCTTAGTAAGTGTGATACTCCTCAAGATGTAGAGAATGCGTTACTTATAATCTGTAATAACCTTGGAATTACATCTGGGGCTATTGATGCAGATATGTTTTTTTGTAATTCCGACGGCGATATTTTGATTTGTCGAGATGATTTTAACCATGGATATTCCTCCCATAGTGAAAATTGTCCAATTCATAGGGAATATGAATTGCCAAAGGACTTGGTTGCAAAAGCAAAAGATGATACTGTAATGGTTAAAGAACGCAATCCAAGCATAATGAAGGAAAAGGCATATATTGTCGGTGCTCCTGTTATCGTTGATGGTGAAGTTAAAGGAATTATCTTTGCAGTCAAGCCTGTTGAAACAAGCCTTCGTGCATATGCATCAAAAATGGCTGGTATGTATCTTTCATCGGCACTTTTTGCATCGGCACTTTCGTTTATCGTTATCTATGCTCTTACAGCAAAAATGACAAGACCTTTACGACAGATGTCGAATGCCACAAAGGCTTATGCAAAGGGAGATTTCAGTAAACGAGTACAGGTAAAAGGCTCTGATGAATTGGCGGAGCTTTGTAATTCGTTTAATCAAATGGCTACTGCTCTTTCCGTCCTTGAATCTTCAAGAAGAAGCTTTGTTGCCAATGTGTCCCATGAATTAAAAACACCTATGACAACGATTGGTGGATTTATCGATGGTATGCTTGATGGTACAATACCAAAAGAGCAACACGAGGAATATTTGCATATAGTTTCAAATGAGGTTAAGCGACTTTCCCGATTGGTTATCTCAATGCTTAATCTTTCAAAGATTGAGGCAGGAGAATTAGACCTTAAATATTCCGAATTTGATGTTACACAGTTGCTGCTTAATTGCATGTTGACTTTTGAGCAAGAAATTGAGAAGAAGGAAATCGATATTCTTGGTTTTGAAAGCGTTAAGCCAACTATTGTGTATGCGGATAAGGATATGATTTATCAAGTTATGTATAATTTGATTGACAATGCCGTGAAGTTTACTGAACAAAATGGTGAAATTACGGTTTCCGTTGAACGTAAGTTAGGTGGGAATGTTATAATTTCCATTAAAAATACAGGTGAAGGAATTGACTCTGAAGAAATTACAAGAATTTTTGAGCGATTCTATAAAGTTGACAAGTCAAGAAGCTATGATGTCAAGAGTGCAGGTTTAGGTCTTTACCTTTGCAAAACAATTATGGATATGCACAATGGCAGAATCTATGCAGAAAGTGAAAAGAACAACTATGCAAGATTTATTGTTGAGTTTGACGGTGATAAGAAAAAAGACAAATAACCGTTAACTGGATACTCGGAGGAGAAACATATGAATGGCAATTTCAACAATGGAATGAATGGAGATTTTAACAGACAAAACCAAAATAATTTTGGGAATATCCCTAATCAGGGATATAACTGGCAAAGTCAACAGGCGCCAAATGGTAATAATATTCATCCGCAACCTGAACAGAAGGAAAAGGTGAAAAAAGGCGCGATTATTGCTATTGTGTGTGTTTGCCTTGTTCTTATTCTTGCATCGGTACTTTTAGGTTATAGTATTCTCAATGGTGATTCATCGAGAATAGAAGATACTACATCTGAAACAAAGAATGATTCTAAAGAAACAGCATCAAATCAAACAGGCTCTCTGAATTTCACAGAAAATAGTGATACATCAAATGGTGGACTTTCGGCAAATGATGTATATAAGAAGATTTATGAAAGTTCTGTGGGTATTACAGTTTACGAAAAAAACTCGGACTCAGCTGTTTCTGAGGGTACTGGGGTTGTGTTAGGACTTAACGAGGACGGAACATCCACATATATCATAACTTGTGCCCATGTAATTGATGACCAAAAAACAGAAATCGTTGTGCAGACAGCAGATGATAATCAGTATGATGCTACTATCGTCGGTGTGGACTTAAAAACTGATATAGGTGTGATTCAGGTTAAAAGCACAGATTTAAAACCTGCCGAGTTTGCAGATTCTTCTACTCTTGAGGTGGGTGACACAGTTTATGCAATCGGTAATCCCGGTGGCTCACATTTCTTTGGTTCATTTACCAATGGTATGGTTTCTGCTATCGGAAGACCAATTGACAGTCCAGTAGGTTATGAAGTGCCTTGTGTACAGCATACTGCACCAATCAATCCGGGTAACTCAGGTGGAGCTCTTGTGAATTCATTGGGTCAGGTTGTGGGTATAAATTCATCAAAAATTGCTGACGAGTCATATGAAGGTATGGGATTCTCAGTTCCTTCTACAATGGTTAAGCAGGTTGTTGATGAGCTTATCAAAAATGGTTATGTTTCTAACAGACCTAAACTTGGTATCGAGTTCATTCAGGCGAAAGCAAGTTGGTCATATTACGATGTAATAAAAGCAAACAATTTGCCACTTGGCGCAGTTGTTATTGAGAGTATATCTAAGGATAGTGACCTTGCTAACACAAGTGTAAAAACAGGAGATATGATTATTGCAGTAAATGGTAATGACCTTGATAACTATGAGGTGCTGTTGGATGCAATTGAAAACGGCAAAGTGGGAGAAACACTAACACTTACTATTGCCAGAGTGGGTTCTTCAAACACTGTGACAACATTTGATGTGAAAGTAAAACTCGTGGAAGATAAATCATAATTAAAAGCGCAGATTTTGATTTGGTTCAATTTCTGCGCTATTTTTATGTGGAAAAATAAATAAAAAATGTCATATAATCGAAAAAAATGATGTATTCCGTGTTGACTATACAAATTTTTGTTGATAAAATTAATTGTATCGAAAGGTTGGGAGAATAATTATGGCAGAATTAGAAAAAACCTATAAAAGCTTTACTGAATGGGAAGAACCATCAAAACAAACAGAATACACAGAGGAAACTCCACTTTTAGCAGAGGACGGAACACTCCTTGCAAAAGGTTGGGCAAGAAGAAATGTCTTTACTTATGACAGAAATGCTTCTAATCCTAATTGGAGAAAAAAAGAGTGGGACTTCTATATCGTTAAGAATGATAAGATGATGGTTGAACTCAGTTTTGCTAACATATCTATTGGTGGCTATGTTTGTGCAAAGCTTATTGACCTTGTTGAAGGAAAAATAATCGCTGAGGCTAATTACAGATATGTGGGTTGTGAGTCAAAATATGCCATGAATCCAAAGGGAGATGTGCCTAACTATTTCCGTGCAAATGTAATGGATGCACAGGTTGAATTTGACACTCATGAAACATATAGAACACTTTGGTTCAAAGGTTTTGCTAAGGGTAAGGCAGTTGAGTGTAATTTTCACATGGATATTATGCCAGGACTTGAGAATATTACAACTGTTTTACCTTTCAAGAATGAGCCAACAAGATACTTTATGACAACAAAGCAGAATAGTATGCCATGTAGTGGTACATATAGATTCGGCAACGATGTTTATGAATTCTCAAAGGAAGATACCTTTTGTTATCTTGACTGGGGTCGTGTAAACACACCTTATGGTTTGGTTTGGTATTGGGGTAATGGTAACCAGTATGTTTATGATGAAAAAGGTGAAAAACATCTTTTCGGTTTTGAAATTACTTGGGCAATCGGTGACGAAAGTAATGCTACTGAAACCTGTCTTTTCTGGGATGGTAAGGCTCATAAAATTGGCGCAGTTGATGTTAAAGCCTTCCCTAAAGGTAGATTTATGGAGGATTGGGAGTTTATCTCCGAAGATGGTAGATTTAATTTGACCATGAAACCAACTTTTGACAATCACTCAGACTTTAATATTGCTGATGTTGCAAGAATGCATACTCATCAGCTACATGGTTTATGGAATGGTACGGTTGTACTTGATGATGGTATGGTTGTTGAAATTAAAGATATGCACACATGGTGTGAGTATGTTGAAAACAAGTGGTAAAAGTTAATTTTTAAGGGTGGGATAACCTCACCCTTAATTTTTTCTACACAGTGTACAAAAAAATCGGTAGAATTTAGTATATTTGAATATTCCAATTTTAAAAAAATTTGTGTATAATTATCATGTAATATTTTGATTATATTTTGGAGGAAAAAATATGAGCAAACAAGAACTTTTTTGCGAGAAAAACGGTAAGCTCCACACATGGCATACTGTGCTTACTGGCTTCGCTTTTCTCACATCATCAATCGCATGGGCAATTTATGACCCATACATCACAAAGATTCTTAACAGATTGCTTACAGAAT
>CALEIS010000169.1 GCA_937877675.1 uncultured Clostridia bacterium
TACCTGCAACACAAAGAGCACCGTTGTTTTCAAGAAGAACAGCATTTCTGCCCTTAAGCTTCTTAACAACCTTTTTAGCAGTCTTTAATGTGTTATTTGGGTCATACTTAGCACTCTTAACACTTACGCCCACAATCTGAGCAAAGTCGTCAATAAGAGGACGAATTGTTTTGCCCATCTTTGAACATGCAACTACATAAGGGTCTTTTGTGTGGTAAATGAAATTAACATCGTCACGTTTCTTATATACTGCACGGTGAAGTTCGATTGAACTATTATTTGGGTCACCTGCGATAACATCACCTGTGTCAATGTCGATTCTTGTAATTGTGCCGTCACCGTCAATAACAGAAATGTTGAAAACAGGGCCGTCACGTTCACTCTTGCAAGGTTCAAACTCAGCAACAGATGATGGCTTCTTAACGAACTTATCAACAACATAATCGTTGATTGCAGTAAGTTTTTCAGCAACAACACCTGTAAGAGATGTGTATTTATCCATTACAAACTGTTCGCAAACATCTTCAAGACGTTTTGCAACGTTGAATGCATCATCATAGTCAACACCCATACAAACTGCACCATGGTGAGCCATAACAGCCGCCTTAGCGTCTGAACGAGTGATTGCTTCGATAACACCTTTACGGAGCTTCTTTGTGCCTGGAAGACCATAAGAAGCAAGAGGAATGTTGCTGCCAATGATTTCAGCATTTTCACCCTCAACATTGTTAATATCCATACCAAGAGCAGAAACGATAGAAGCGTTTACCTGATGTGTGTGGATAACAAAGCCGATTTCTGGACGAAGCTTGTAACAAGCAGCGTGAATACCTTTTTCACTTGAAGGTTTGATTTCGCCTTCATATTCAAGGTCCTCAATGTTTACAAGAACGATTTCTTCAGGAGTGAGAGTTTCATAAGCACGGCCACTTGGAGTGATAACGAACTGTGTATCACTGATACGACAAGAAATGTTACCCCAAGTACGAGCAATAAGACCTGTTTCGATAAGCTCTTTACCAGCTTTGATTACGAGTTCTTTTGCCTGCATAATTTCCATAACTTTCACCTCATTTAGAATTTAGAATAAAGGTGGATGAAGGTTGTTTCACCCACCTCAAAGAATCAATGATTATTTGTTTGAAGGTTTAACTGCAACGTTTGCAAATACCTTATCGAAGCACTGAAGTGCCTGGTCAATCATCTTAGGTGTGTACGCAGCTGATGTGTAGAGACGGCTACCAGCAAGAGTAACAAGTCCTTCTGCCATGTAAGCAGCGCCCATGTACTGCATTTCTTTCTTTCTTTCGCTTGTAGCTGAAAGAACACCTGGGATTTTCCAAGGTTTGCACCAGTCGATTGAGTAGTGCATTGTACCAACTGTTTCAAGGTGGCAAACTGAACCTTCGTTCCAAACAACGAATGGAAGACCATGTTTAGCAACGAGTTCCTGAAGACCTGTTGTAAGTCTGTCACCCATTTCGCCAGCCTTCTGACATGCGTTCTGCTTGTCGATTTCTTCAAGAGTGAAGTAACCTGCACAGCATGAAAGTGGGTTAGCTGTCATTGTACCGCCTGTGAATGCCTTCTTAACTTTCATACCTGAATCGTCAAGACCTGCACCAAGGTGTTTCATGTACTGCTTCTTACCACCAACACCGCCAGCACCTGGATAACCACCAGCGATAACTTTACCGAAGATTGTAAGGTCAGGAGATACTCCGAAGAAGCCCTGAGCACCAGCCATACCGATACGGAAACCTGTAACAACTTCATCGAATACAAGAAGAGCACCGTATTTACGGCAAAGTCTTTCAACGCCCTTGTTGAAGTCGTAATCAAGTGGAGTTGTACCACTTTCAGGACCGATTGGTTCAATGAATACAGCAGCAGTACCGCCGTTGAACTGGTTGAGCCAAAGTTTTCTTTCAAGGTCTTCAAGGTCACCTGGGAAGAATTCCTGAGTGTGCTTGAAGAGGTAAAGTGGAACACCACTAGCCTGTGTGAATTTAGAACCAGGAACACGGATACCATAACCGAGCTGGTCTGACCAACCGTGGTAAGCACCACCCATTTTAAGGATGTTCTTCTTACCTGTTGCAAGACGAGCAACACGAACAGCTGTCATACAAGCTTCTGTACCTGAACCCTGCATACGGAACATATCAACTGATTCAACTGAGTCAGAGATTTTCTTTGCAAGTTTGTATTCGAATTCGTGGAAAAGACCTGTTGAAGGACCACATGTGTTAAGAAGGTCGATAACCTGGTCACGAACTACCTTAGGATTTGAGCCAAGAACTGTTGGACCACCAGCCTGAAGGAAGTCGAAGTATTTGTTTCCGTCAACGTCATAAAGGTAAGCACCTTCAGCCTTTGTGAAAACAAGTGGGAATGGATAGTTGAAAGCAAGGTTGTGCTGAACACCACCAGGGATGATAGTTTTTGCTTCAGCAATCATTTCCTTTGATTTAGCACATTTCTTGTCATAATACTCTTCTTCATAAGTCTTGAGAACGTCAGGCTTAATTGAATAAATTGGTTTGCTGATAAGTTCGTCAAGCTGTCTGTTAATCTGAGCAGCATCATG
>CALEIS010000170.1 GCA_937877675.1 uncultured Clostridia bacterium
AACTATTTGTGTTTGGAGGCAAAAAACTATGAAAGTACAGTTTACAGAAACCGTATTAAGAGATGCCAACCAGTCACTTATTGCTACAAGAATGCCATTCGCTGATTTTGAACCAATTCTTGAAAAGCTTAATGAGGCAGGTTATTATTCTCTTGAGTGCTGGGGCGGTGCTACATTCGACTCATGTCTTCGTTATCTTAATGAAGACCCATGGGTAAGACTCAGAAAAATCAAAGAAAAGTGTCCTGATACTAAACTTCAGATGCTTCTTCGTGGTCAGAATCTTCTCGGCTACAAGCACTATCCAGATGATGTTGTAAGAATGTTCATTAAAAAGAGTATCGAAAACGGTATTGATGTTATCAGAATTTTTGATGCACTTAATGATGTTCGTAACATTCAAGTAGCTGTTGATGAAACAATCAAAAATGGTGCTATTGCATCAGGTGCTATTTCTTATACAACAAGCCCTGTTCACACACTTAAGAACTATGTTGCTCTTTGTAAAGAAATGAAAGAAATGGGTTGTTCTACAATCTGTATCAAGGATATGGCCGGTGTTATGACTCCTGTTGAAGCAAAGGACCTTGTTGGTGCAATTAAGGATGCAATGCCTGAAATGCCAATCATTCTCCACACTCACTGCACAACAGGTATGGCTTATATGACAATTCTTCAGGCTGTTCAAGCTGGTTGTGATATTATCGATACAGCAACATCATGTTTCTCAGGTGGTACAGCACAACCTGCAACAGAAACAATTTATGATGCTCTTACTGGTCTTGGTTATGAAACAGGTCTTGACAGAGATGTTTTAAAAGCTGTTAACGACCACTTCAAGCCACTTCGTGACCAATATCTTTCATCAGGACTTTTAAAAGCAAAAGCACTTGTTACTGATACAGATGCTTTAACATATAAAGTTCCAGGTGGTATGCTTTCAAATATGATGGCTAACCTTGAAGATATGAATGCTCTTGACAGAATGGAAGAAGCTCTTTTAGAAATTCCTCAGGTTCGTAAGGATATGGGCTATCCTCCACTTGTTACTCCTCTTAGCCAGATGGTTGGTAACCAAGCAGTTACAAATGTACTTGTTGGCGAAAGATACAAGAACATTTCAAAAGAAATCAAGGCATATATCAAGGGTGAATATGGTAAGGCTCCTGGTGAAATCGATGCTGACCTTCAGAAAAAGGTTCTTGGTGATGACGCACCTGTTACATGTCGTTTCGCAGACACACTTGAACCTATGTTTGACCAGACAAAAGCTGAACTTGGTGATATGGCTAAATGTGATGAAGATGTTCTTTCATACATCGCATTCCCTGCTCAGGCTGAAAAATTCTTTGAAGCAAGAGCAGAAAAAGAAAAGAACACATTTAAGTATTCAATCAAGAGAATCGACTAAGGAGGACATAAAATGGCATTATCAGAAATTTTAAGTATTTCTGCTACTGGATTTATTGTCGTTTTAATTGTTCTTATTCTTCTTGCAGTTATTATTGTAATGCTTTCAAAGGTAATCCGTACAATTGAAGGTCGTGCAAATAAAGTTGAGGAAACAACAAAAGAAACTTCTGTTGTAGAAAAAGTTGTTTCCCCTACCCCTGTTTCTGCTCCTGTTGAAACTGTTGCACCTGCTCCTGTTCAATATTCAAACGGTGTTACACTTTATAAGACAGACTACAAAACTGCAGCATCAATTATGGCTATTGTAAGTCACGAAAGTGGTATTCCACTCGAAAGACTCGCATTCAGTTCAATCAAACTTGATGACTCTCTTGAACTTTATAAAACAGACTTTAAGACAGCGGCATCAATTATGGCTATCATCAGCCATCAGACAGAAATTCCACTCGAAAGACTTGTTTTTAAGTCAATAAGACTTTGCGACACACCTGAACTTTACAAGACAGATGATGAAACTGCTGCAAAGGTTATGGCAATAACAAGCAAAGAATCAGGAATTCCACTTGACAGACTTGTATTTAAATCAATTAAACTCATTGAGAAATAAAGGAGAATATTAAAATGAAATATGTTGTTACATTAAATGGAAATGATTACGAAGTTGAAGTAAACGAACTTAACGAAGCAGTTGTTACTGCAGTTGTTCCATCAGCTGCTCCTGTTGTACTTGCTGCTCCTGTTGCTCCAGTTGCAGCACCTGTTGTAGCTCCAGCTCCTGCTGCGGCTCCTGTTGTTGAGGCAGCTCCAGCTCCTGCAGCTGCTCCTACTCCTGTTGCAGTTGGCGATGGCACAAAAGTATGTGCTCCAATGCCAGGTACAGTTCTTTCTGTTAACATTTCTAATGGCCAGTCAGTAAACGAAGGTGATGTTCTCTTCATCCTTGAAGCTATGAAGATGGAAAACGAAATCGTTGCTCCTTGTGCTGGTACAGTTAAACAAGTTATTGCAACAAAGGGTGCATCAGTTGCTACTGACGAAGTTCTTGCAGTTCTCGGATAAAATGAGGTGCAATTATGCAGATAGTAAATGCTCTTGTAGAGCTTTTTAATCAATCCAACTTTGTTAATTTGCCTGGCAAAAACTGGATAATGATTCTTGTTGCTTTTGCTCTTCTCTTCTTTGCAATAGTTAAGAAATTTGAGCCATTACTTTTAGTGCCAATTGCATTTGGTATGCTTCTTGTAAACATCTATCCAGAAATTATGGCAGACCCTACAAATATGTCCTTTGTAGGTGATAATAATCCATATTTAGACCCTAATGCTCATTGGTACGATACGGGTGTTTTAAGACTTATATACGCAGGTGTTAAGTCAAGTATTTTCCCATGTCTTATCTTTATGGGCGTTGGTGCAATGACAGACTTTGGTCCTCTCCTTGCTAACCCATCAAGCCTTTTACTTGGTGCTGCTGCACAGTTAGGCATTTACGTAGCATTCACAGTTGCTATGCTTTCAGGTCAATTTACACCTGAAGAAGCAGCATCAATTGCTATTATCGGTGGTGCAGATGGTCCAACAGCTATTTTCCTTACTGGAAAACTTGCACCTCACCTTTTAGGTTCAATTGCGGTTGCTGCATATTCATATATGGCTCTTATCCCATTAATTCAACCACCTATTATGAAAATGCTTACAACTAAAAAAGAACGTGAAATCAAAATGAATCAGCTTAGAACAGTTAGTAAAGCTGAAAAGATTATCTTCCCAATCATTGTTACCGTAATCTGTGTTCTTATTCTCCCTTCAGTTGCCCCTCTTCTCGGTTTCCTTATGCTTGGTAACCTTTTCAAAGAAACAGGTCTTACTGATAGACTTTCAGACACAGCACAAAATTCACTTTGTAATATTGTTACAATTTTACTTGGTACAACTGTTGGTGCTACTGCAGAAGGCTCTGCATTCCTTAATAAGAAAACTCTTCTTGTTGTTGGAATCGGCTTACTCGCATTTGCTTTCTCAACAGCGGGTGGCGTAATCTTTGCTAAGATTATGAACATTGTAACTGGTGGAAAAGTTAATCCTCTCATTGGTTCAGCTGGTGTTTCTGCTGTTCCTATGGCTGCTCGTGTATCACAGACTGAGGGTAGAAAATACAACCCATCAAACTTCCTTTTGATGCACGCTATGGGTCCAAACGTTGCAGGTGTTATCGGTTCAGCAGTTGCTGCAGGTTTCTTGCTTTCACAATTTGGATAATTTTTAATAAACATATAAAAAACCGTAGTCATATGGACTACGGTTTTTTTATGCCCTAATTGGTACTGGTTTTCTTATTTCTATTGATTCAGATGTCACATTACAATCATATGCCAAAGGAACAACACCATTGTCCCTTGCTCTTCTTAACTCTTCAGCAAATTCAGGATGTGTGTTTGTGTTTGGTTCAAAGTATTTGACATCGGACATCTGTATCACAAATAATACATATGCTTTATACCCTTCTAAAACGGCTTTTTGCAACTCTTTAAGATGTTTAACCCCTCTCTCGGTTGGAGCATCAGGGAAACGAACTACACCATCATCTTCAAGGGTTACACCTTTGACTTCTATAAGAATTTTCTCACTTTTAGTTTCAACATAGAAATCAATTCGTGAATTTCCATATGTATATTCTGGTTTCACAAATTTTATATCATCAAAAAGTTTCGGCAAGAACTCCATAACAACTTTATTGACAACTTGACTATCCATATTTATTAATATATTGTTCTTTTCAACGGCAATAAGGTCATATTGCGTTTTCCTATTCGGATTAGGACTTTTCTCAAGATAAACCGTAGCGTCTTTTACGAGCAATTCTCGGCATCTACCGGTATTCTTAACATGGCAGATTTCTTTCTTCCCATTAATTTCACAAATTGCAATAAATCTATTTGGTCTTTCTAAAAAAGTTCCTTGAACGATATTATCATATTTCATATTACACCAAAAAAGAACGGTGATAGTTTCCTACCACCGTCCCATATTTAATAAAATGATTATTTAGTAGCTTTTCTTGCTTCGATTTCAGCAACCATCTGTGCCTGTTTCTTCTCTGTAATTGTATAGAAGAACATTGGAATAGCACAAGCAAACATACTGATAACACCAGAAAGAACAAGCATATTCCAAAGTGTCTGTGCACCTTCTGCTGAAATATAACCAGTTTCAGCATTGATACCTGCTGCTGCAAAAGAAATAACACCGATGAAAGCACCAACAGCCATACCAATTTTATTGATAAGAGTCTGCATAGCAAAGCAGATGCCTTCACCACGCTCACCAGTTTTCCATTCAAGATAGTCAACAGTATCACCAATCATAGCATATGTGATAATATTGTTAACACCCTGTGGAATACCAAGGAGAATAAGACCGATTGCAGCAACGATGAGTTTCCATGTTGCATCATAACCAACAAAGTACATAACACCCATTACAAGGCCACCAAAGAGGTGAACAATGATGTATGCCCATTTCTTTGTGAACTTCTTTGACATCCATGGAACAAGAAGTGATGCTACAAGTCCACCTGGAACAACAAGAAGAGTAATCAAGCTATACATACCTTCGTTCTGAAGAACGTATTTTGC
>CALEIS010000171.1 GCA_937877675.1 uncultured Clostridia bacterium
CCGACCCCTACGATGCACTAAATTGGTTTTATTATAATTTGCAACGCAGTTCCTTAATTTTGCGCTTTGCACTTTGCATTTTGCATTCAAATCGATAAACTCCCAATTTATTCTACAAACTAAAAACGAAAAAAAGAGAGTGAAACCCACTCTCTTTTGGTATTTATATTGCTTTTCCGTTTTTATCAAACAATGGTAACTCTTCAAGGAAGATAATGTCATCACGTTTTGCAGCATCGCCCTCGGCTAAAACGAACATTCTGCCACATACAATTCCACCTGCTTCATTAACGAGTTTTTCAACAGCAGCAAGGGACTGACCAAGGGAAACAACGTCGTCAACAATGAGAATTCTCTTACCTTTCATCAATTCTGCATCAGCCAAATCAAGATAGAGCTTTTGTTCACCCTCAGTTGTGATTGAGTTTACAGTGGACTCGAAAACACCTGTCATATAGAGCTTTGGTTTTTTACGAGCAACAAAATATTTCTGGTTATTCTGTAATCTTGCCATTTCGTGAGCAAGTGGAATACCCTTAGCCTCTGCTGTGATAATGTAATCATATTCAGGGGCTTTTTTAAGTAATTCTTCTGCACAAGCAGTTGTAATTTCAGGGTCACCAAAAATAACAAACGCTGCAATCATAAGTTCATCATTTAATGGGCAAAGTGGTAAATCTCTCTGTACACCTGCGATAGTCATTCTATGAAACATAATAATTCTCCTTTAAAAACAGAAAACGGCGGATAACCCATCCACCGTTCCGTTGATTTCCTTATTCAGCCAATGCACGATTAAGCCAGATTTCTGCAATATCCAATGCTGCATAAAGGCCTTTTTTCTCGCTTGACTTAACAATTTTCTCACGAATACTTACATTTGGGTCAGTATTAAGCAACTGAACTGAAACTTTTGAAGCAACCTCAACGTCATCAACAGGCTTTGTAGTAAGAATCTGCATCATGATAACATATTTTTCGTTAGGGTAGCCATAGTAAATAGTGTTGCCATTTCTAACCAATGGTTTGCCTTTGTAAGTGAGAAACTTTCCGTTGTCTTTTGCCAAAACAAACACCTACTTATCTTTTGGAGTTTTTGAGATATTCTTTTACAAGGTCCTGTAAAAGTTCATCTCTGTCAAGGCGACGAATAAGACTTCTTGCATTGTTATGAGTTGTAATGTAAGTTGGGTCCTCAGAGAGAATATATCCTACAATCTGGTTGATAGGGTTGTAACCCTTTTCCACCAATGCGTTATAAACAGTTACAAGAATCTGACGGGTTGTTTCTTCACGCTCATCCTTTAAAGAAAATTGAATTGTCTTGTTAGAATCAAGCATTTCGCCACCTCCTAATAATAATCATACATATTATATACTTAAATTCAAAAAAATACAATAGTAAAAAACAAAATAAATGGAAAGTTAAAAAGGGAAAATAAAAAGAGCCTTCACAGTTTATGTATATGTCAGATTTGAATTTGTAGGGGAGCTTGTTGTAGGGGTCGGCGTCCTCGACGACCCGCCGTTGGTTTACCTATTCATTTGGTTCGGGTCGTCGAGGACGCCGACCCCTACGATGCACTAAATTGGTTTTATTATAATTTGCAACGCAGTTCCTTTCGTTTTGCACTTTGCGCTTTGCATTTTGCATTCAAATAGATAAACTTCCAATTTATCTTTCTGCATAAAAAAACAAGCACCCGTCAGGATGCTTGTTTTTTTAAATTATGCTCTGCGTTTTTTCTTTAATACAACACCGAATACTGCTGCAGAAGAAACTAATGTAATCATAGCAACATAAGCATAAACGCTTTCTCTTGCATCTGCATCTGAGCCGTTAGGATTGTCACCAGTGTTTTCGTTGTTTTCTGGAACATCAGGAGTATCAGGAGTATCTGGTGTTTCAGGAGTGTCAGGTGTAACTGGCTCATCAGGTGTGTCAGGTGTTTCTGGTGTACCTGGTTCAACTGGAGTATCAGGAGTTTCGTCATCAAGAATTGTTGTCTTCTTAATTGCAAACTGGTCAATTCTTTCTTCACTATCACCATCTACTGCATATGAGTCGAAGTAGAGTGTGTCACCATCAATCTGGATGTATGAATATGAAGGTAATTCAAGGTAAAGAACTGTTTCACCACTTGGGAAGAGTTTGCTTGTTTCACTTTCAGGTTTTGGCTGATAGTGTTTAACACCGATTGTACCGTTGATTGAGTAGATTGTACCATTTGGGTCAACCTTTGCAGCATAATCAAGGCCATTGTATGAAACGATTTCTACATCTGTATCCATAACAACATTGTCATTCATAACACCTGTTCTCATAAATACATGGTCGTGACCCTGGAATACAATGTCAATGCCAAGCTGTGGCATAAGAGTTTTAAGCTGTTCACGGATTGCAATTACATCATCATCGTCATAGTGTGAACCATTTGTGTAAGGTCCTTTATGAAGAGCAACGAATTTCCAGTCAGCATCAGAAGCATTCATATCAGCGATAAGCCAATCAATCTGTTCCTGTGAAAGACCATCATTTTCACCAAGGTTGTTTGAGTTGAGAATTGCAAAGTGAGCGTTGTTGTAATCAAATGAGTAGTAAACACCTGTTGTTGTGTCCTGCTCAGGAAGATTTGTGTAAATAAAGTTATTTACGTTAGCAAAGTCGCCCTTTTCTTCGTGGTTACCTGTTACAGTCATCATAGATGTGTTCATAAGAACTGAAGATGCTGTGTTGAACATTCTCTGCCACTGACGGAAGCTCTGTCCATCATCAACAAGGTCACCTGTGTTAAGGATAAAGTCTGCATCGTGATTATCGAATGCAACTCCGAGAGCGTTTGCCCAAGTTTTGTTATACTGTTTTTCTGTTGTTGACTGAGGGTCAGTAACGTGGAAGAAACTGAGTTCATTTGAGTTATCAGCAGTATCGATAACACCAACTTCACTCCACCAACCACGTGCTGCATCACCAACACGGTAGCAGTATTTTGTGTTTGGTTCAAGGTCACTGATATATACATAGTGACGGTTTACATGAATTGTGTGGTACATGATACCGATGAAACCAAGGTCAACTGATGGGTATGAGCGTTCAACTTCAATTTCAACATCTGTCTTAATTGTAGCGTCAACTGTTGTGCCCTTTGAGAAATCAGGGTTTTCAGAGTAAGGAACAATCTGAACATCAGTTGCAGTAAGGCTATACTTTGTGATATAGCTGATGTTTCTTGTTGTAGAAGCATCTTCACCGAAAGTTACTGCAATATGTGAAGGAAGACGAAGGTTAGTAGCAGATGTTGGAACTTCTACTTTACCGTCATAAACGATTGTACCTGCAAGGTCCATCTGAGGGCCTGGGTTATTGTCATGAGTAAGGTCAGTCATAATTCTTAAGAACTCTGCATCGATAATATCGTACTGACTCTGTGTAAGGTATTCACCAAGGAATGAGTTGAGAACATCTGTGAGAGAATCGCCCTCGAAAATACCAAGCATAAGAACGAAAGAAATAATATCGTTAAGGTCAAGTGTAAGGTTTTCTTCACCACCAACAAGACCGCTGAGTGCATCCATAAGTGCTAATGCATCTTCTGTGTTGATACCATAGATACCAAGTGAAAGTGGGTCAATCTTGATGTCGTTGAGGATTGTATCCATCAAAAGGTCTTCAAGGATAACATCAATGAGAGTGTTAAGGATTAACTCTGAATTCTGACCATTGTCAAAGCGTTCAAGAGCGCTCATAAGGAATGGGTCATTATTTGGGTTTTCGTCGTTTGTGTAGTGGTAACTGAGAACTGTTGAAGCAAGGTCACCGAGTGTACCCTGTGCTTTGCCACTACCGAAACCGAGTGAATCCTTGAACTTTGTACATTCATAGTCAGAAACAGGAATGTCAAGAACTCTTGTTATAATTCTGTCAACAACAGCAAGTGTAGCGTCAATATCGTTAAGATATGCATTTTCAACCTGATTGCAAAGTGAACGGAGTAACAAGTTGATAGCAGTACCTGAAATATTACCAAGAAGCTCGTTGCCGATAAGGTCTGTCATAATAGCGTTCATATCAAGCATTGTGCCAAGGTAGTTGTAAAGTCCACCTGCATCTTTTACCTCCTTACCAAAACCATAACGGAGCTGGTATTCAACAAGGTTCAAAACAAAATTCTTGATGTTGTTGCCACCAAAGTTGTATTCAAAGCAGATATTCTTGAAAGGAACAGGCTGTTCTTCACCAAAGAGAACAACTGGTTCAAGTTCGTCAACTTCGTGAGTTCTGTATGTCATTTCTTCCTTACCGTCAGCATAAGCAGTCATAGTTGCAGTTCTGAACTGGTTAGGATAGTTACCGATTGATGTTGATGCGATGTCAGTAATTGTTTCACCGTTGTCGCTGATGTATGATGCAACGTCCTGCTTGTGAACGTGACCTGTTGCAACAAAGTGCATACCTGAGTCAGCAAGTGTATCAGCAATCTTTTCCCAGTCACGGAGAACGAAGTTATTGAAAAGGTCGTTTTCTGTTTCAAGGTGTGGAACAACGTTTGTATGGCACATGCCAAGAATTGTTTTACCATCAGCCTTTGCCTTTTCACATTCGTTTACAATCCATGCAAGGTGTTCTGGAGTAATGCTACCTGCAGTTTCCTGCTCGTCAAGACCTGCGTCTGTGTTATCAGCACTGTATTTCTGTGAGTCGATAGCAATAAGACGATAGTCGTCGTTAATGTCAGTAGCGTATGAAAGTGAACCTTCAACATTACCTGGTTCTCTGTAACGGCTATAATATTCGTCACCTTCTGGAGCATAACCGAATTCACTATAAATTTCTGCAAATTCTTCAGGTGATGTGCTAAGCTCTTCTGCTAATTCTGGGTGATTTTTTGCTTCAATGAATTCTTCACCGTTGTAGTACATGGCTCTGTCATTGTTAACGTCGTGGTTACCAACAATAACATAAACAGGAACACCTGTTGTTTCTTCGAATTCTCTGAACATTTCAGCAAGTGCTGTATGAGCAGTAAATTCAGCGTTCTTTGTAAGGTCACCAGGGATTAACAAGAAGTCAATTTCACCGTCAAGTGCCTTCTTTGTGAGATTTCTCATAGCAGTCTCTGTCAAAGCAGTTGTAATACCACTTGATGAGTTGTTCATCTTCAAAATCTCGTTTGCCTCTTTTTGATTCTCAAGAGTTGTACCCATTGCTGTTTCATCAAAAAGATGAATGTCACTCAAAATACCGAAATTAACGGTTTTTGGTGCTTTTGCAAATGCTGCAAATGGAATGCACACTGCAACGATAGCAATTGCAAGAACAACGCAAAGAATCTTTTTGAAAGTCTTTGTCTTTTTCATTCTTTCGTCCTCCTAAGTTTTTTTAGACGATTAAAAAATAATCACAGAAATTTTAACACATAAAAAAAGAAAATGCTACACTTTTTAGTAACATTTTCTCTATAAATTATAAGTTTTTTTACTATTTATATATATTAATATATATAATAAACAAATTTTTACTTTGTGTTCATAACATCTGAAACGATTTGACCGTCCTGAATACGGATAACACGCTGTGCCTCTTTTGCTATTTCGTTATCGTGAGTAATGAGAATAACTGTTCTGCCTTCTTCGTGCAATTCGTGAAGAATTTTCATAACCTCAACACCTGAATGTGAGTCAAGGTTACCTGTTGGCTCGTCAGCAAGAATAATAGGAGGTCTTGCTGCAACTGCACGAGCAATAGCAACTCTTTGTTGTTGACCACCTGACATCTGCTTTGGTAAGTGGTCAAGACGGTGGGAGAGTCCGACCCTTTCAAGAGCTTCAACTGCAAGTTTGTTGCGTTCTTCTTTTTTCATACCACGATAAACCAATGGGAGTTCAACATTTTCAGTTGCAGTAAGGCTTGTAATAAGGTTAAAGCCTTGGAAAATAAAGCCGATTTCCTTGTTGCGGATTTCTGAAAGCTCATCATCAGAAAGACCGTCAACATCCTGACCGTTAAGAAGATATTTACCACTTGTTGGAACGTCAAGAAGACCCAGCATATTCATAAGTGTTGATTTACCCGAACCTGATTGACCGATAATCGCCACAAATTCACCGTGCTCAATAGTAAGATTCACACCGTCAATGGCACGAACCTCATTTTCACCAGGATTATAAATTTTATACATATCACGAATCTCAACAAGACTCATTCTATCACCACCAAAAATATCTTGTGTAAAGCATTGTTAATATTTTACTCTTTTATAAAATTTAAGTCAATGAATAAATTGTTAATAATGCACCGTAGGTGCAATTCATGTACGCAGTACAATTCATGATGAAATCAATTCATGCAACGAAGTTGCAATTCATTATAATTTGATGATTTGCTACGCATGAATTGGCTAACGCCATGATTTCTCGCTTACGCTCCATGAATTGAATTCTTACGAATTCATTAACTCTCTCACAACTTCACTTGCAATAATAAGCCCTGCCGTGCTTGGCACAAAAGAGATACTTGCAGGTGTTCTTTCACCGTCATTTTTAGGAATTTCCGTTGAATAAAGAACCTTCAATTTCTTAACACCACGAGCTTTTAACTCTCTTCGCATAACACGACACAGGGGACAGGTGTCGGTTTTGTAAATATCCGTAATTTTAAATGCTGTTGGGTCAAGTTTGTTACCAGTACCCATTGAAGCAATCATTGGTATTCCCAATTCCTGCGATTTTACTGCAAGGTCAATTTTAGCAGTAACATTATCAATGGCATCAATGATGAAATCATATTTTGAGAGTTCAAATTCATCACTATTTTCAGGTAGATACATTTTCACAATGGCAGTAACTTCACATTCAGGGTTAATGTCGAGAATTCTTGTCTTTGCAACATCTGCCTTGTTTAGACCAACAGTTGAATGAAGTGCATATAACTGACGATTTATGTTTGTGATGTCAACAGTATCCTTGTCAACAACCGTCATTTTGCCAATTCCACAACGAGCCAAAGCCTCGGCAACATAAGACCCAACACCACCAAGTCCGAAAATGATAATATTCTTATTTTTAAGTTTTTCAAGATTTTCTGTTCCTATTAATCTTTCAGTTCTGGAAAATTCATTCATATTGTCACCACACCTGTATTTGCCTCCCTCTGACGAGGGAGGTGTCTGCGAAAGCAGACGGAGGGAGAGATGGTAAAGACATAAACTGACTACCCCTCAGTCAACTTCGTTGACAGCTCCCCTGACAAGGGGAGCCAATTTATAATACTCTTAAATTATACACTATTGAAAATTTTTCATCAATAGTGTATAATACATTTTTGGAAATTTATATTATATTAAGGATGATATTATGAAATTAGGTATCGTAGGTTTACCAAATGTAGGTAAAAGTACACTTTTTAATGCAATTACAAACGCAGGTGCACAGTCTGCAAACTATGCTTTCTGCACAATCGAGCCAAACGTTGGTGTTGTTGCAGTGCCAGATTACAGAATTGACAAACTTGCAGAGATGTATAACCCTGCAAAAATCACTCCTGCAACAATCGAATTCGTTGATATTGCAGGTCTTGTAAAGGGTGCTTCAAAGGGTGAAGGACTTGGAAACAAATTCCTTTCACATATCCGTGAAGTTGATGCAATTATCCACGTTGTTCGTTGTTTTGACAATGACGACATTATCCACGTTGAAGGTAGTATTGACCCACAGAGAGATATTGAAACAATAAACCTTGAACTTATTCTCTCCGACGTTGAAATTCTCGACAGAAGAATTATCAAGAGTGAAAAAGACCTTAAGGGTGATAAGTCACTCCAAAAGGAAGTTGATTTCCTTAAAAGACTTCGTGGTGAGTTGGAAAATGGTATCAATGCTCGTGCAGTTGAAATGGACGAAGAAGAAAGAGAAATTCTGGGGACTGTTGCACTTCTTTCATCAAAGCCAATTATCTATGCTTGTAATATGAGTGAAGAAGATTTCGCAAACAATATCCGTGACAATGCAAGATACAATGCAGTTTGCAAACTTGCAGAAGCAGAGGGTGCAGAAACTCTCCCAATTTGTGCAGAACTTGAAGCACAGATTGCAGAACTCAGTAAGGAAGAAAAAGAAATGTTCCTTGCTGATTTAGGCATTGAACAGGGTGGTCTTGACCTTCTCATTCAGCGTTCATATAACCTTTTGGGACTTATTTCATACCTTACAGCGGGTCAGCCAGAAGTTCGTGCATGGACAATCAAAAAAGGCACAAAAGCACCTCAGGCAGCAGGTAAAATCCATACAGACTTTGAAAGAGGATTTATCCGTGCAGAGGTTATCCACTTTGACGACCTTATGGCAAACGGCACAATGCAGGCTGCAAAAGAAAAGGGCTTAGTTCGTTCCGAAGGCAAAGAATATGTCATGAAAGACGGAGACATTGTTCTCTTTAGATTTAACGTATAAAAAATAACCCAAATTTAGGCTTTTAACAGTTTTTGTATTTTTATGAAGTGCAGGGTGCAATTTATTTTGCGCTTTGCACTTTGCATTTTGCACTTAATATCTGTGTTTGTAGCTCAGTTGGATAGAGCGTCAGACTCCGACTCTGAAGGCCGCTGGTTCGATTCCAGTCAAGCACACCAAAAAAGCACATTTGTCTATTTGACAGGTGTGTTTTTTGTTGAAAATTAAAGTTTTTTATGATACAATAAATTGAGTTTGGGGGTGTTGTATTGTTCGAAGATTATTTAGATATGTCATTGTTGTTCCTGTGTATAGCAATTGTTGTCTCAATTTTGGTTTATCTAATATTAAGGAATCCTTTTAAATATCCTTATTTTATATATAAATTCAATGTGACTTCTAAGCGTAATGTTGAAATTAAAGATTATATCGATAATTTTCTTTGTGATGAGGAAAATTGGCTTCTTTTACAATGTCACCAACAAGAGATTGAACAATGGAAAATTGGGACAGAAAATTATATAAAGAATTGTCGATTAAAGAATTATCGATACAAACAGTATTTAAATATTTTGGATGATGACCATGCTTATCGTTTTAAAACAGTAAGAGAACAAACACGTTACAGACAAAAAAATTATATCAAAACGTCTTATAAGGTTTTAGTTGATGACTATAGGTGTTTAGTGAATTGGGAATGGCTTGTTGACCGCTATGAACAACTTGAAAAAATTGGTTTCGAAACAACATTGAACAAATATCATAGTCAGAGCCAACGTCGGCTTATGACACCTTCTTTACGAAAACAAATTATGATAAGAGATAACTACACTTGTCAAATTTGTGGAAGGTATATGGGAGATGAAGTAGGGTTACATATTGACCACGTCATTCCTATTGCTAAAGGTGGAAAATCTGTGCCGTCAAATTTACGTGTACTGTGCAGTAAGTGTAATGGTAGCAAAGGAGCAAGATAACTCCATTTCTGCACAAAAATTATTCATTTTTCACTATTCATTAAATAAAAAAACTCCCTCACAGCCGTTAAGGTTGCAGGGGAGTTTTTATTTTACTCTTTATCATACGACAATTCCCACACATCAGCATAAGTGCCAAGTGGGTCGAGAGTGAGTATGCACATAAGCACAAAGCACTCGTAAGGATTTTGTATGTAGAATGAACCCATTGAGCATTTTTCAAGGATTTCGTTGGTGGAATTCAAGAATTTTGAATATCTTTGTTTTGCGTCAGGGTATTCAGCGGTTTTTTGAGAATAGATAAAGAAATTGAGGGTGATTAAGTCGAAACGGTTGATTTCACTGTTACCCATAAGAATTTCACTTATTCTCTGACGGCTAAATCTTTTACCTGCAAATTGCTCGTTAAGTTGGGATGCCTTGCTTGGGGTAAGGTTGCCGTGACGGTCAGTGGGGATAGCAGAGCAGATAATGTGCTCAATATCGCTTTCTGAAATGTCATCCATTGTGAAAAGTCTTTTGTTTTCACGGAATTTTTGGACTCTTTCAACTTTTTCGTAATCATAAAGACGCTCACTATTCTGGAGTTTGTCCTGATAATTCACAAGAGCCTTGTGGTGACGCTCATCTTCTTCATTGTTATAGATTTCTGCAACAATTTCCCTTGCCTGTGAGTATAACTCATTGAAGCATCTTCTTGATGTAATGCTCATGTGAGCCACATTATCCTTTGTTGTGAGTCGTGACAAATGAAGCATAAGAGCATTTTCGTCATTGATAGCAGAGAGAGAATTTCTTACATTTATGGTGTGTTCACTGTAAATTGTGCCGATACTTAATGTGGAATGGTCGTTGGATATGAATTTTTCCCATATTTCGTAGAATTTAACATAATCATAACCATTTTTGTAGCAGTACCAACAAATGACCTCAAATGGGTCTTTTGGGTTAAGTTCAGGCTCACGAAGAGCCTTTGTAAGAAATGTATTTACATCTTCCACACTCATTTTAAGACCGAAACCTAAAAGTAAAACAACATTTCGTTTAACTGTTTGTTGAGTGAGCCAGTTTTTTGACAATGCACTCAATTTTGCTGTGGTAGGTGAAAATGATGGGGGAGTGTATGTGTCACGGAATGAATCTTTGATAATTGACTGGTATGTCTGCAAAGGAATTTCCGAGGCATTTCCCTCAAGACCAAATTTGACATAGATGTATCTTTTAAGATAATCACCAAATGAAATAAATTTTAACTTGTATTTTAATGAATTGTATATTAAAATAGCATCCTGCTGAAGAAACTTTTCATCATCAACAGCGTCATACATATGATTCCACGCAGCTTCAGTATAATCAAGTTCAGGAATATCAAAAAAATCCATTTTGCCACACCCCTTAAATCTTTTATAAAATTTTATCACAAAAAAAGACATTGTTCAACAAATATATGGAAATTTGTTTGACAGGGTAGAGGTTAACTGTTAAAATAACATTATAATAGGGTGATATGCAGAAAAATTATAGAAAAGGAGGCGACTTATATGAGAAAAGGTAATTTGATGAGTGTTCGTCATGATGTAAGATTGCTTGATGCAACCATTCGTGATGGTGGACTTTGCAATAATTTCCAGTTTTCGGACGAGTTTGTCCGTGAACTTTACAAAACCAACATCAAATGTGGTGTTGACTATATGGAGTTTGGTTATCGTGCAAGTCGCAACCTTTTTGATGAAGAAAAATCCGGAAAATGGAAATTCTGTAGGGAAGAAGACATCAGAGAAATAGTTGGTGACAACGATTCATCAATGAAAATTTCAGTTATGGCTGATGTGGGCAGATGCGACTACAAAACAGATTTTATCCCTAAAAAAGACAGTGTAATTGATATGGTTCGTGTTGCTTGTTACATACATGAGATTCCGTCCGCTATTGAAATGATTAACTATTTCAATGAGTTGGGATATGAAACAACATGCAATATTATGGCAGTTTCACAAGCAAGTTTTCATCAGATTGATGATGCACTTCAAATGCTTGGTGAAAGCAAGGTTGATGTTGTTTATCTTGTTGACAGTTATGGTGCACTCGTTCCGGAAGGTGCTGTTGAACTTGCTTTGAAATACCTTGAATATGGTGAAAAATACAATAAGATAATTGGTTTCCATGGACACAATAATCAAAAACTTGCCTATGCTAACACAATTGAAACTCTTTCCTATGGTGTGTCGTTTGTAGATGCAACTGCTATGTCAATGGGTAGGGGAGCAGGTAACTGTGCTATGGAATTGATGCTTGGATTCCTTAAAAATCCTAAATACAATGTATATCCAATGGTTCGTTTTATCGAAAATTATATGGTACCTCTAAAAGAATCAGGTGTTCAGTGGGGATATGCACCACAATATATGCTTACCGGTCAACTCAATCGTCATCCAAAGGAAGCAATCCGTTTTACAGAGCAAAAACGAACAGACTATGCAGAATTCTATAAGGAATTGTTAGAAAATTTTTAAAAGATATTATTACTTATTAAAACCTTCTCTGTGTTGAGAAGGTTTTTCTCTTGTAAAATCATTGAATATGGTTTATAATTTGTTTGATAGTCTAAAAAGGGGAATAAATATGGGCAAAATTAACGAGTTATTGGGAACACTTAAAAAATATTGGCATACTCCCGCAGAGGGTAATTATGTGCCATATAAAGAAATAACAAATCTTGGTGTTGCCGGTTTTGGTATTCATTGGGCATCAACTCTTGCTAATGCCATTGGTCTTAGTGCTTCCAACTTTATTGTTGGTGCAAGTATTGGTCTTCAGCCTGTACATTTGCAGGTAATGCTTATTATTGCAAATATTGTTGGTATTCCAATTGGTATTTTCAGAGGTTGGTTTTTTGATAATCACAAAATGCCAGGTGGTAAGTTTATACCTATTCTTTTGAAAACACCTATACCTATTGCTGTGATTTCAACCTTGTTTGTGTGGTTGCCGTATGAGCAAATGGACTATTGGACAAAGGTTGTTGTTGTCTGGATAGTTTTCATGATTCTTTCCGTATTCCTTGGATTTTATAACGAGGCATTTGCATTTTATAAGCAAGTTATCACACCGAATGCACAGGAAAGAGCAAATGTATCAAGTGTTTCACAGATTCTCTACTCTTTTGCACCAACAGTAACATCACTTGTTGTGCCAACAATCGCAGGATTTACATGGGGTATGGATAATATCTGGACATATCGTGTAGTTTATCCTGGTTTCACAATAGTTGGTCTTATTGTGTTGTTTATCTTCACCCCAAAACTCAAGGAGAGAATTATCGTTGCAAAACGTCCTGTGGAGTATGTGAGCATTATGGACTCACTCCGTGAGGTTGCAAAGAATAAATATTTCTGGATAATCAATTTGGGCTCTTGGGTGGGATTCCTTGAAGGCTCAAGTGCGGTGATTGTAAACTGGACTTTTAACTATTCCGATGGCGGTGCTCATAAGGTTTATATGGGTCTTGCTACAACACTTATTTCAAACGCAGCGCTTTGGGCAATGATGTTAGCCCCATTTGCAATTAAACTTATGGGTAAGAGAAATCTTCTCATTGTACATAACTCAATCAATGTTGTGCTTTATGCAATTTTATTGTTGGTTTACAAAAATGTACTTTTAATGTGCGTTGTTGTATATTTGAATACATTTGTAAATACATTCTCAAATGTTTACACACCAAACATCAATGCAGATATGCGTGACTATCATCAATGGAAAACAGGCGTGCGTGTTGACGGACTTTTCACACCTCTCACACTTATCGGTACTGTTTTAGGTTTCTTCACAGGTCTTGTTGTACCTGCAATCTATGAAAAAATGGGACTTAAAGAGGATTATTCGGTGCTCTATAATGAAGAGATGAGAAATAATCTCTTCATAGTACTTATTATCTGTTCAATCGTGGGTTCAATAATGAATCTTATTCCTTATCTTTTCTATGACTTGACTGAGAAAAAACATCGTGGTTATGTAAATGTTCTTAAAATACGTACTATGTTTGAAGATTATGGCAACGGTGAGTTAGAAGATAATCAACTTATTGATGCTATGAAGATTATCAAGGCTTCACAGGGTCCTCTTGAAAAGAAAAAAGTGGAAAAATCAGCTTTAAAACTTGCAAAGAAAAATAAGGATAAAGAAGCAATCGCTCGTGCAAAAGCAGATATCCGTGAAATTAAAAAACACAACGAATTTGTTGAGGGCTTGCCAATTGTGGTAGAAGAGCTTGAAAAATTTGGTACTGAACGTTATAAAGCGAAACTTGTTTCTGCTAAAAATACAGTAGAGTTTGGCGAGATTTATCTTTATTCTGATTGGAAAGAAGAAATGGCAAAGGCAAAGCAGTTGCCAAAGAATACGGATGAAGAAAAAGAAATTCGTTCAGATGCTATGCAACTTGCTCGTGAGAAAAAACGTAGTGCTAAACTTCTTGCTAAGTATGGCAAAGAGAACCTTGTTCTTCCTGATGAAAAAGTTGTGGAAGAAATCAAAAGCCGTGATTATAATACTGAAAAAGAGCGTCGTCAGATTAAAAAAGACCTTAAAGCATATACAGATGGTGTTTCGGTTTATAGACGAATCACCAAGCCATATAATGATGCTAAAAATCTTATAGTTCAGGCAGAGAATTATGCTCACCTTGCTGAAATTGAAGCACTTTACGAAAGTGTAAAATGCAAATAGGAGAATGAAAAATGTTTTGTAAAAAATGTGGTGTACAATTAGGTGAAAACGGAATTTGTCCAAAATGTGGATATGTTTACGAACCAATGTATAAAGAATATATGGATTCATGGTTGGAACAGGGTAAAACTTTAGGGCTTCCATCAATGAATTCTTTTGCTCAACCTAAAACTGAAGTGCGTACTGAGGAAGTAAAACCTATTCAGAACGAAAACAATGATTATCAGCAACAGGCACAGACTATAAACCCATATCAGCAACAGCCTGTTTACCCTTACTATCAACAAAATTTCAATGCACAACAGCCAGTAGAACCTAAAAAAACCAAATTTTCATGGCGAGCATGGTTTGTGCCAGTGACAATGATTGCATATATCGTTGTCAATATGCTTTTTACGATAGTAGTCACTCCAATTTTTGATGAAATCTATTTTGAAGCATATCGTGATGGATATGATTTTGCATACTTGTCTTCAATTAATGGTTTTTATAATATTGCTATGACTTGCATGCAGTTAATTATGTTTCCATTACTTAGCGTTATTCTCTTCAATTTAGCATTCATTAAAGTGGATAAGAAACAGAAAAAAGCCTGTTCAATATTGATTTTAGCACCAATTGCCTGTGAATGGGCAGTAAATGGTTTTTCAAGAATAGTATCCAATGTAACATCAATGTGGTTAAATGTTAACATGGTAAGCCCTGCTGAGGCATCAATTGTCAGTGGAGTTTTTGCTTTAGTATTCTATATTATAGCCATAATTTCCATATTCTTTATCAGTAAAAAAGCATTGGATAAAATTGAAAAATCTTGGAAATAATGAAAACTCCCCATGTGGGAGTTTTTTTAATGAAGAATTTGCCACAACCTTGCAAATTTGAATTTGTAGGGGAGATTGTTGTAGGGGTCGGCGTCCTCGACGACCCG
>CALEIS010000172.1 GCA_937877675.1 uncultured Clostridia bacterium
TTCTTGCAAACCTTATCACAATCTTCCTTGGTATCACAATTGCAACAAAGATGCACTTCTCATCATTCCTTGCTCCTGATACACTTCTTATCCTTGGTCTTGGTCTTTTCGCATTCGTATTCGACACAGCAGGTGGTGTTATGTTTGCAAAGCTTCTTAACATCATCCTTCCAAAAGGCAAGAAGATTAACCCAATGATTGGTGCTGCAGGTATTTCAGCATTCCCAATGTCAGGACGTATTGTTCACAAAATGGGACTCGCAGAAGACCCACAGAACTTCCTTCTCATGCATTCAATCGGTGTAAACGTTTCAGGTCAGATTGCTTCTGTTATCGCAGGTGGTCTTATCCTCAATTTCTTTATGTAAGGAGTGTGTGCTAAATGTTACAGAATTTATTTATTACATTTATGGCTTTCAGCTTTGCTGATTTTAACCCAATGGCTTTCGTTGACAATCTTTACTATATGGGAATGGGTATGGCTGGTATCATCATCGTTATGGGTGTGCTTATTGCTATTACAACTCTCCTTAACAAAATCTTCTCAAAATCAAGAAAAAAAGATAAAGAAGATAAATAAATTACCATTTAAGACCACCGAAATTACGGTGGTCTTTTTTTCAACACAAAATTTACAATTTGTTCATTGAATGGCAAATTCTTCTTTGTTATAATGTTTACATACTATTGGTTACGGAGGTGTTTCACACATGAATTTTATAGATTACATTGAGGAATCATGTAAAAATATTGAAGACAATCATATATCATATCTTTTCAAAAAGAAGCTTCTTAATGAAATGACTGACCGTGCAAACGAAATGTCACATGCAGGTCTTAAAAATGAGAAGGTTATTACAGACTTACTTGCAGACGAATACCCTGATATTGAAAACCAGTACAAGGTTTTTGAAAAATCAGAAAAGAAAAAGGCACGTAATAAATTTTTGCGTACAGTTTTCGCCTTAGGCGGTGTGATTTATTTCATCGCAATTTTTGCAGCATATTTCTTTGTAAGCAACGCAACCGGCGACTGGGCAAGAACATGGTTGATAATTGTTGGTGGCATTTTCTCAATGATTATTTTCTATGTAAGCTTCCTTATTAAACGACTTTATCATTGGCACCGTTTTCTTCATCCTCTCGCAAGAGTTCTCCTTGCAGGATGTGTGATGTTGGCATCAGTTTTCGCATTCCTCTTTGTGCTTATGATGTTTGACCCTGGAATTAGCTGGATTATTGTTATTCTCGGTATTATGGCTATGCTTATTTCCGACTTGATTTTTGCTTTTGTCGCAAAGCAGAAATTCAGAACAATTTCTCTTTTTGCATATATGCCGATTTTGGCAACTATGCTTTATATTGTCCTTGCAGGGTCAGGAGTTATCACATGGGCAGCTGGTTGGCCTATTATCTTCGTTGGCCTTGCCGTTGACTTTATTATTGCCCTTACAATTGCCGCAAGTAACGCAAAATACTTTATGTACAAACAGGAGGGTGATGAATAATGGCACGTAAATTGACCGCTGAATTGTGGGATAAAATGCACTATCTCTTCCGTGATTTCAATGACCGTATGGTTCATGTGGAGCTCAATTATGACTTTGTCCTTGATGTTGATGCTTTAAAGACTACCATCCTCTGTGCTTTTGAAAAAGTCCCTGTTTTACATTCAAAATTTGTGGATAAGAAATTCACCACATACTGGGAAGTTATGCCTTACCATATTGATGATGTTTTAACTGTCTGTGAACCTGAAAATTTGGAAGAGGCTGTCGAAGAATTCTTAACTCAGTATATTCCACCAGAAAGTCATATTCAGATGAAATTTGCACTCTTCATTAAAGATGGCAAGAGCACACTCTGTATGATAGAAAACCATATGTGTATGGATGGTGGCGACCTTAAATATTTCTTGCAGTCCTTCTGTAAAAACTATACAGAATATGTTGAAAAAGGCATAAGTCCAATTGAGTATCGTACAGGCTCACGAGCATATACTGATGTTTATTCAGGTTTTTCACAGATGGAATCAGGTGTTGCAAGACGACTTTTCAAGAATATTAATGCCCGTGATGACCACAAGTTCCCTTTGACCAAAAACAATATCCGTGATGCTTCTTTTATTGCAAGAAAGAAATTCAATGAAGAAACCCTTGCAAAATTAAAGGCAAAAGGTAAGGAAATGGGCGCAACTGTAAACGAAATGCTTCTTGCTGCATATTTTTACAGTGTTTATGAATTGGCAGATTTCCCTATAAGTGACCAGGTTATGATTTCAAGTGCTATCGACCTTCGTCGTCATATGGAAACGGTTGCAGACAAGGGCTTTACAAACCATACTGCATGGATGCAATGTGCTATCCCTGAAAGAGGAAGCGACATTTTTGAAACAGTAAAATATGTTGTAAGAAGTTCAAATCGATTTAAGAAAGACAAATTTATGGGACTTTATGGTCTCCCACTCCTTAATTTCGGTTACAGTATTCTTCCCCATGCAGCAAGTGAAGAAATTATTAAAATCGGTTACTCAAACCCATATATGGCAATGAGTAATATTGGCATCTTAAAGGGAAATGAACTTGCTCTTATGAATAAAGAGCCTGTTGATGCATTTATGTCAGGTGCCGTTAAGTACAAACCATTCGTACTCCTTACTGCAACAACATATAAAAATGTGATTACACTTTCTATGTGTGTGCGTGGAAACGATAAGGATAAAGAAATTGTCAATAAATTCTTTGACCTTATGGAAAAGAATATAAACATTCTTATAAAATAAACTTATAAAACGGCAGAGCATATCTGTCGTTTTTGTTTATTAATTGTAAATTTGACAAACTCGCTTGATGTGTTATAATGAAAACATAATTTTTTTGTAATTTTGGAGGAATGAATTATGTATAAATTAAAAAAACTATTGGTACTAATTCTTTGCATCTCTATAATATCAGCGTTTTTTGGTTGCACAAAAAGCAACGACACCGACACCAAGGAAAGCACAACAGCACAACAACAAAAAATTGACCCTTACCACGATGTCCGTTTTGTAGGCAGTTGGGATGTTGTTTCTTGGGATGGCACAAGCAAGATTTATTATCCCAATTTTTATGCAACTTACATCTTTAACAGCGATGGTACATATACAACTTTCACTACAGAAGAGCAATATAAAAAAGAGCAATGTTTTGGAGCTGCATATGGTAATATTGTTTACGAAAGATTATCAGACAGCTCCATCCGTGAATCTTTTTATGGTATGTCCGCCAAAGATTATGAGGCATATCTTCAGAATGTAATCGACACCGAACTTGATGCCGTTATTCAAATCAAGTATGGTATGTCCCTGAACAATTGGCTAAACGAACAATATAAAGCCCATGTTGAATGGATAAAAACTGGAGAGGCATGGGAAGACAATGCAGGATTTTGGATGACATACAATGACCGTTTGATAATCATTCCTCGTCCAGAGGAAATTGAACTTAAAGAAGGACAAACATTGGAACAATACGTAATTGATAATGGGTACCATGAACATCCTGAAATCAGTTACAAAATTGAAATGTCAGAAGATGGAAATGTTTTTTACTTCTATGAAGATGGTGATGAAGACCCATATTACAACGATTATCCTGCCTCCTTCACAAAGAACTAACCAAAATTATAAAAAAGCGTAAAACGGCAGAGCATATCTGTCGTTTTTGTTTATTGATTAGAAATAAAATCTATGTTATAATATTGGACAAGCAAAAACAGTTTACAAAAAGAAGCTTTTCATTAGTATAATGACATTATCGCCGAAAGGAGGACGCCATGCACTACGAAATCTTTTATTCCTGTATAAGCCATAAGGGTAATATTCGCAGTACCAATCAGGATAATTTTATATGTGACAAACGCTTTATGAATTCGGATGCAACTGGTGTTGTATTCCCCCTTAATGGAAATGTCATTTCCACAACACCTACTCTTTTTGGTGTTTTTGATGGTTTGGGTGGAGAAGAATGTGGTGAAATCGCATCATTTATTGCTGCGCAAACTGCATCTTGTGAGATAAATTCCAAGGACAGTATTGCATTTATGAAAAACTTGTGTTTTAATGCAAATCATCAAATCTGTAAATTCATGAAAGAAAATCTCATATACTCAATGGGTACAACTGCAGCTATGTTGCTTTTTAGCAAACACAACATCACCCTCTGTAACATTGGTGACAGTAGAATTTTCCGTATTTCAGAAAATGAGATGTTTCAAGTTTCCATGGACCATGTTTCTATTTCACCATTTGGTAAAAAGCCATTTTTATCGCAAAATCTTGGCATACCACCAGAAGAAGTTGTAATTGAACCTTATTTTTCTAGTGGCGACTATTTTAACGGTGATAAATATCTTATCTGCTCCGACGGATTAACCGATATGGTTTCAGAAAATGAAATTTGTCAGATAATTTGTTCTAATTCTATAAACGATTCCACAAACCTCTTGCTTCAAAAAGCCTTAGAAAATGGTGGCAGAGATAATGTTACAATCATCCTTCTTGAGGTTAAACAGAAGAAATTCAGTCTTTTTAAATAATAATTATAAAAAAATAAAGGGGATAAAAATTATGAAAAAAGAATATAAAATTTTAGAAGTAAAGCTAAGCGAAGCAGAAAGCAAAATGAACGATATGGCTAAACACAACTGGGAAGTTGTCAGCACAGATACTTATCTTGGTGGCAGAGCTCACACAAAAGCCGGAACTCCAATGCTCATCGTTTTTGCAAGAGAAATTCAGGAAGACTAAACCAATTTTCAAATGTATATCTTAAGGCAGAGTTTTAACTCTGCCTTTTGTTTTAATTGAATACTTTTAATTTTAGTAACCATACTAAAATCGGTGATAGAAATGAAAAAAGAAAAAAATTATATCAATCAATTAGAAGAAAGAGTAACATATATCCCTGACAACCCCGAAACACCCTTTGAAATGGTAAATAAATATGGCACTTATGAAATTCAGCCAACGGGTGAAACGGATAATGAATTCCCCACCATAGCACAAGGATTGCCCCAAAAAGCAAAGAAACCCACTGTCAAACCAATAAAACACTCAAAAGAAAGTTCCATATAAAAAAATTAAAAAATTTTTCAAAAAATGCTTGACACTGTCGATTTCCTTTGATATAATGTCTCTTGCGTTCGAGAGAACGACCGATATGCGAGAGTGGCGGAATCGGCAGACGCGCACGTTTGAGGGGCGTGTGGTAATCCCGTACGGGTTCAAGTCCCGTCTCTCGCACCATATTGAGTATTCATAAGGGATTTGACCTGTGAATACTCAATTTTTTTGCTTAAAATAGAGTTTTGTATATAATTTGAATATTTTTATGTATCGTCGCATTCCTTTCGGAGTGCGACTTTTTGTTATGCTGACTTTTCTGTAGGTTTTGCAATATAACCTATTGCTACTCCCTGACGGGTATCTGCTGTGAAGCAAGGTGTGTCTGATTCAGGTATTTCTAGATAACCTACAAAGTTGTAGTGAATCACAACTCTCTGTGTCTTGTTCTTACCTTTACCCTCTGCCTCATAAACATCAATGTGGTCAATAAGCTCGTGAATGAGTGGTGCTGTGATAGTATCCATATCAAGAAACTTTCGTACTGCACCGATAAACATATCCTTGCTGTGCTGAACTGTCTGCATATTTGCAACCTGTTCTCTCAGATTGAATATCTTGACCTTCAGCTCTGCTCGTTCAACCTCATACTTGTGGGACATATGAGTAAACCATTCATCTGTAACCTTACCCGTTGCATTGTCCTCATACAAGTTTTCGTAGAGCGTTGCCACCATCTGTTGACGGACTATTGCTTTCTGCAGTTCACCCTCAAGAAATTTCTTCTCATCATAGAAATCCTTATGGGTTTTCTTTTCAAGGATTTCCGCAAGAAGCTGTTCATCCTGTTGGAGCATTATTGCAAGGCGTTTGAGCTCAAAGATTACTATCTGTTCAAGAGCATCTGCACGGATATAGTGTCTTGCCTGACAAGTTCCACGGGTATCCTTTACATAATTACCGCAACTAAAATAGTGAATATCCTTATTGACTGTATTTGTGTGATACCTCATATTACTTCCGCAGTCTGCACAACGGATAAGACCGCTGAAGAAATGCTTTCTTGCATTTTCTTTTTTCGGTGCTCTGCGTTTTGTTCTTGCTGTGAGCTTCTGTACCGTTTCCCAAGTATCACGGTCAATGATTGGCTCGTGAACATCCTTGAAGATTTTCCAATTCTCCACGGGATTATCAATACGGGTTTTGTTCTTGAAGTTTTTGGAATAGGTCTTGAAGTTGATAACATCACCGCAGTATTCCTGTTGACAGAGGATTTTCTGAACGGTAGTTTTACACCACTTGTACGGATTCGGTTGAGTTTTCTTACCACCACGGTTTAAGCCTTTACTTTGCCAATATGCCATTGGGATAAGCACTTGTCTGTTCTGTAACTCTCTTGCAATAGCTTCGTTACCCATACCGTCAAGACACATTCTGTAAATATCCCTTACAACTTCAGCAGCTTCGGCATCAATTATCCACTTCTTCTTGTTTTCAGGACTTTTCATATACCCGTATGGTGGCTGTGAAAGTGGCTCTCCCATATTACCACGAATACGGTGAGCACTTCTGACTTTACGGCTGATATCCCTCGCATACATTTCATTCATAACATTCTTGAAGGGTGCGATTTCATTTTCACCCTCATCACTATCAACCATATCATTAACAGCGATAAACCTTACATTATGCTCAGGAAAATAGTTGTCCGTGTAATGACCTACCGTAACATAGTCACGCCCAAGTCTTGATAAATCCTTTACCATTACAACTGAGATATATCCCATATCAATATCATCAAGCAGCTCCTGAAAAGCAGGTCTGTTGAAATTCGTACCCGTAAAGCCGTCATCAACATAATACTTGGTATTTATTAAACCTAATTCCTTTGCCTTTTGTGTCAGCATTTTCTTTTGGTTGCCGATTGAATTACTCTCTGTCTCTGTACCGTCATCTCTTGATAATCGGCAGTAGATAGCAGTAATTCCGATGTTTGCTTCAGACTGCATTAGTCCTCCTTCCCGGCAGTCAAACATATATATTCTGCATTCATTGTATTTGTATCATCGGCACTTGTCAAATGTGCAAAATCACTGCCAACATATTTTTGTGCTTTGTCGCTTATGGTGTTTTCAATCTTTGAAATATTTACAGGTGCGAACTTGGAAGAAACCTTGTAAAGGACACCGTCAATAACATATTCTTCTTCACCAATAAGACCGTAAAAATCTTTAAGCTTTTTCATTATCTAGCACCTCGGTCTTTCTGCCTCATAAGATACTTACCGTAATACTCAACTGCCTTTGCAAGAAAATCTTCTTTTTCCTTTACGGTGGCAGTAGATTTCATATATTTGCTGATTTTATCCTCGGGAATTTTAACCGTAATAACCTGATTAGGTTTTGGTTGTTTAACCATACTAAGAATTGTAGCGACATCAAGCTTTCCCTCTTGTTCTAATTTCTTCAATTTCTGTGCCTGAGCAAGGGATGGTGTAGCAAGCTCTTTCTCAATAGCTTCAGCCAAAAAGTTCTGATGCCCTTGGCTGAGATATGAAAGCTCAACAGCAGGACCAAGTGCAATTTTACCGCTATCTACCAAAGCAAGAAGCCTTGGAATCAGGTTGGTAAGGCGGATATATCTTTTTACCTGAGAAGCACTGTCGGTATCGGATACTTCACCCGCAGATAACTTCGGTCCGACTTGGTCCGAAGTTAAATCCGTTCGTTTGCCCTGCTTTTTAAGAGCATCCATTTTCATCTTGTAAGCAAAGGCTTTCTCCGAGTGTAGAATATGCTCCCGGTGCAGATTACTGTCAACAAGGATAATGTCTGCTTCTTCCTTGCTTATGTCCAATATAACAACGGGAACCTCTGTCAGCTTAAGTCTTGTTGCTGCAAGGTATCTTCTGTGTCCTGATATGATTTCATACACATCAGCTTTATCATCCTTTCGTACCATAAGAGGCTGAATAATACCGTTTTCACGGATACTGTCTTCCAACGGCTTCATATCCTCCTCACGGCACTTGTACGGATTCTTAAAATTGGGAACAATACTGCTCATAGGCATCTTTATGATTTCTGTAGTCTGAGGCTTTACTGCCTCTGATTCTTCTGTTTTCTCAAACAGGGTATTAATAAAATTTTCTTCTTTATTCATTTAATTCTCCTTTTCATTCTTGTGATAAAAATACAATCTTCAATTAGATTTTCTGTACACTCAACCGCATCAGCTGTCTGCTTCATTTCCTTACCGATTGGTAAATCTGATAAGCCGTAGTTTCTGAAAAGATTGTTTAAGGTGCTTGCAATTCCACGGAGCTTCAGAATAAACTCCATACATTCAGGCTTCCTGTCTTCCTGAATCGGATAGCCGAGAATAATATCTCTTAGCACCTGCTCCTTTGTGAAAAAGCTACGCTCTGTTAAACGGCTGATTTTGTTATACTGCTCTTCACTTACTCTAACTGCGATTCTTCTCGCTCTTGTACGCACTGTGCCACCTCCTTTGCTTTTATAATTTCGGGCATAATTTCATTTGTGCTTTTAAGAACTTCACGAAGCATTACCGTATCAAGCATCTTTGTTTGCCATACTCTTTTTGAAACAATGCTTAACTTGTCACATATAGGCTCAAGCAGATTGATATATTTCACATAGTTCATATCCAATGTGGGCTTCATTTTTGCATTATCAATCTGATGTCTGATATACCGTGACATGCTCATATTTGCTCTTCCGGCATCCTTTGTGAGCATTGAAAATTCTTTCTCATTCAGATACAAAAATATTGTTTTTGTCAGCTTCAATTTTTTCACCTCCTGTCTTTCGGGTTTTAGGGGCAGTCCCTAACAAGTGGGATTTGTATGCACAAATCCAGTGCTTGCTAAGACTTATGCCACGCTTTTTTACTGCTTTTTCGGTTGGTTTGCTAAAGCATTTTTTCACTTCCTTTGTTATAGATTTTTGCATTAAAAAAATCCTCGCACTGAACTTAAAGCACAAGGATATGTATTCAGGTTGATTTGTTTGGTGGGGTTGTGGTATAATTGTCAAAATTGAGGTGAAGTCGTAATGAGCAGAAAAATAGTTGCTATTGGTGGTGGCGAGAATGGAAGAAAACGTTCTGACGGCACACGCTATCCATACGAACTTGCAAAGCAAGATAAAGAAATAATCAGACTTACAGGTAAAGAACATCCAAACTTTCTTTTAATTGCACACGCTCAACCATTGGAAAGACAAGAAAGTTACTTTCAGGTAATGGTTGATATTTACGGAGAGATGTATGGTTGTTCCTGTAAAGATTTAAAGAGCAACGAATTAACGAATACCGAACTTGTAAAAAGCCTTGTTGATTGGGCAGACATCATATTTGAGGGTGGCGGAAACACACTTGATATGATTAAGCTTTGGAAAGAAACAGAATTTGATAAAACTTTGAAACAGGCTTGGATTGACGGCAAAGTAATGTGCGGTGTTTCAGCAGGTGCTAACTGTTGGTTTAAAGAATGTTCTTCTGACTCTCTTAAAATTAAGTATGGTAATGACCAACCACTAATTGGTGTTGAGTGCTTGGGTTTTGTTGATGGATTATTTGTTCCTCATTGTGATGAAAAAGACCGACTTGATAATGTGAAAGACTTATTAAAATCAAGTGAGCAAATTGGATTATCAATGTCAAACTGCACAGCACTTGAGATTATAGATGATGAATATAGGCTTATTACAAGTGATGCTTCTTATCACAATATTAAAGCATTTGGTTTAAAATCATATTGGAAAGACGGAGAATACATAGAAGAATATATTGATACATCTTTTGATTTTAAGCCTTTAAAAGATTTGCTTAAAAAATGATAATATTACTTGTTTCAAGAGGTGATTTCTAATGAAATATTCAGAGTTACTCAACTATTGCCTTTCAAAAAATGGTGCCTATATTGACCACCCGTTCGGCCCTGAAAGCGATATAATTAAAGTTGAAGGTAAAATTTTTGCACAGTTTTTTGTTCTCAAAGGCATAGAAACCGCCACTTTGAATTGTGAGCGTATGACGGGAGATTTCTACAGACAGTTGTATCCGGGCGTTATCGTCAGAGGATATCATTGTCCTGCAGTTCAACAGCCATATTTCAATTCCTTTCCTATTGGTGAAATTCCTGATGAGTTGATTTTTGAAATGGCAGACCACAGTTATGTGACTGTTGTTGGTAAACTTCCAAAATATAAGCAAAAGAAATTGTTGAATGGCATTACCGAATAACAAGTTGACTTTTCTGCTCTCACATTAGTGGGGGCAGTTTCTTTTTATCAAAACCGCCCTAAAAGCAATGAGAATAAGAACTGCAAAAATGTTCCTGTTTCTTAAAAATATTTAACGAGCCGAAGAAGAAATGCGTTATTTCATCAGCCTTTCTCATTCAGTCAATCCACCTTATATACTTAAAGTTACTACTAACTAAATTAAAGAATAATTCTCTTTTCTCGGTCGGTATATATTTCAGGCTTACTCTACTCAGTCTTATTACTTGCGACTTTTACGGAGGCTCAGCGCTTATTTTCGACACAGTTAATACATACAGTTTTGCAGGCTTGCCTTTACCCTGATATTTACGGCGGAGCAGATTGTGTTTTTCAAGCTCACGCTGTAACCTTGTTGCTTTATCATGTCCGCAACCGAGCGTTTCACTTGTTTCGGCAATGGTGTAAAAGATAAAGACCTCTCCGTTTTTATCGCACC
>CALEIS010000173.1 GCA_937877675.1 uncultured Clostridia bacterium
TATATTCCATTGTTTCAGAACCTTCACCAGCTTTTATCTGTGGTAAATCCATTATGGCATCGGTGATAGTTCTTTGCTCGTCACCGAAAAGAAAACCTTTAGGTTCAATTTTATCCTTATCATAAAAGATATCGTCTTTAAGTCCTATAAAAAAAACTCGAAGACGACTTTGAGGAACACCAAACTCAGCTGCATTTAAAGTGAATATTTCAAGATTATATCCCGCAGAATTGAACTCTTTTTCAATTAAGTCTTTAACATTGTCACCGTTTTTTGTTTTCATGGAAAGGATACCCGTCACATTTTCCATAACAAAAAAAGTTGGTTTAAAGTGTCTGACAAATCTTACAAACTCCATAAACAAACTGTTGCGAGGGTCGTTTTTATCCCTGTTACCACTTAATGAAAAACCTTGACAAGGTGGTCCGCCGATAATGCCATCAATCTTTGCTATACCTTCAGGTAAGATTGAAGATAAATCAGAAATTTGGGTAATATCTTCAGTTATAACTTTAGTTGTGGGGTGATTTTTTTTGTAAGTTTCCGATGCCCATTCGTCTTTTTCAACTGCAACAGGAATGTCAAAGCCTGCCATTTCAAAACCAAGGCTTAAACCACCACACCCGGCAAATAAATCAATTAAATACATTTCAAGTCTCCTTGACAAATAATCATATTAATTTTAACACAGAATGAAATCTTATTCAACTGTTTTTTAGTATTTTGACTGTGATTAAAATGTGAATTGTTCTTTAAATATAAATTAATAAACCTCCTTTTTCAATTATATATATCACTCTGAATTCAGAAAAAGTCAAGTACAATTTTATGTACTGTAACTTGTGGTGGAGTGTTGAATGTTTATGTTGCAAGTGCTATAATAAAAGGCAAAGAAATATTTGTTAAATGTACCAGTACTAATTCCAAAAGTATCCATGATTGTTGCAACGGTGTTCAAAAACACGCAGTGGAGATGTCTGGAATTATATGGATGAAGAATAAAGAATGGTGTATTATATAAAATGATTAAAGAAGTAATTCATGACCCGATTTTATTGGGCGCCAAATCGGAAAAGGCTACAATTGAAGACTTGCAGGTGGCACAGGATTTGCTTGACACTCTCGTTGCCAATGCTGACGGATGTGTTGGTATGGCTGCCAATATGATTGGTGAACATAAGCGCATCATTTGTTTTGATGATAATGGTAAGTATATGACGATGTTTAATCCTGAAATCATCAAAAAATCAGAACCATACGAAACTGAAGAGGTATGCCTTTCATTGCTTGGTGGTCCTCGCAAGTGTAAGCGTTTTAAGAGTATAAAAGTACAGTGGCAAACAGCTGAATTTCAAACACGAATCAAAACTTTTACCGGTTGGACAGCGCAAATCATTCAGCATGAAATCGACCATTGTGATGGTATCTTGATTTGATGGTGATGTTATGAAAATAATAATTGATGCTGATGCGTGTCCCGTTGTAGATATTACTGTCAATACAGCTAAGGCACGAGGCCTTGAGTGTATCATTGTCTGTGACAATACTCACACCATTGAAAGGGACGGTGCTGTAACTATTGTTGTTGATAAGGGTGCGGATTCTGCCGATTGTCGTATTGCGAATATCACTGAAAAAGGTGATGTGGTTGTCACACAAGATTACGGACTTGCTGCACTTGTGCTTGGTAAGGGCGGTAAGGCGCTTAATCAGAATGGACTGGTTTACACTGATAGCAATATAGAAAATCTCCTTTTCACCCGACATATAGGCAAAAAGGAGCGTATGGCAGGGAATAGGACAAAGGGTCCTAAAAAGAGAACATCACAAAACGATGCGGATTTTCTGAAGGCGTTGTTAATATGCCTTGGCCATTGTGGGGATATATTGGTTTGAAAAGGAGTGGGATATCGATGAGAGATTTTTTAGACATTACATGGGAAGAATTGTATAAATATTGGAAATATAAAATTTGGGATGCTCCATCAATTTTGAAATCTCCTATTGATTTTGAGGAAATAAAAATTGATTACAATAGAGATGGTTTTTTTTATGGATATGATTGGCTAACTCATGATAGATTGGAAAATCGTAAAAGAATGATTGAAAATGATGTAGTTGATTTTTTATGTTTTGCCGAACCTTCAAATAAAGGGACAATTCATACTCTTCAAATGCTGACAGAAGCTAAAACAGATGAAGAGATTGCAGCTATTTGGATGTATGCAATTGCATTTGAATTGTTACAAAATGGTCTTTATGGGAAATCAAGAAAATATGCTAATCAAATATGCCATGTGACACGGGACTTTCTTGCAGACCGTTTTTGCTTTTGGCATCATGCAATGAGGAAACTCGTTCCTGAAATTTATACAGATTATTTATTAAGGCAATTAGAATTTGAATCATTCGAATCAATAATAGAAATTATTGTATTGAATGCTGCATTGATTAGGCATGAGTATGTGCCTGTTTTATATTCTTCACTAAAACAAGGCGAACGTTGGGACGAGTATTCTGTAAGATTATAATGAGTGAATTAAATTTTGAATTTTGGACAGCACAAATCATTCAGCATGAAATTGACCATTGTGATGGGATATTGATATAAGATTTTTATAGAAAGGCATAAGGGATATCAATAATGGCACTAAGAAATACCAAAAAATTTAGCCAACCTGTACTTGAACAATTGGCAAAGGCAGTCGCTTCTGAAAACGTTACAGGTGCACAAATTACTCGTTGCTTAAAAGATTTACATTTATCTGATACAAGCAAAGAATCAACAAAATGGAAAAGGTTGTGTGCTGTTTTTAAAAAATATCAGCAAAAAAGTGGTTCATCTGCAAAGACATTTGCAATTATTGAGCATTTGATGAATCCAGTAAATTTTTTGAATAAAAAAGAGAGTTATTATGACCAGCTTGCTGCAATAAATAAAGTTTTAAGAATGCAAGGTTATGAAATCGATAAATCTGGGATAATTTCAAGGGCTGAAAAAATCACATCAATTGATGTGGTTTCCGAAAGATATGACAGTTTGCTGTTAAAATTAAAACAGAGAGGCGTTCATGAAGATGTATTAAAATACTGTACCAAAGAATTATTGGAAGATAATTTTTTTCATGCTGTTCTTGAGGCAGCAAAAGGTTTAAGTGATAGAGTACGCAATATGTCCGGTGTTCAAAAAGATGGTACGGAACTTTTTAATACAGTTTTCTCGTCCAAAAGTCCAATTTTGCAATTGAATGACTTATCAACGGATAGTCTTCGAAATCAACAAAATGGTCTCAAAGAAATGTTACAAGGTATTACACATTATGTTCGTAATGTCAATGCACACGAGCCTCGTATTAGTTGGATAGTCGAGGAAAGAGATGCTATTAGCATATTAGAAACGATATCTTTTTTGCATAGAATGTTAGATGACTGTTTCTTAAGCGAAAAAGAATAACAAGTTACAACCTAATAACACCTATGAGGCTGGAAAAACTCCAACTTCATAGGTGTTTTTTGTGTGATATTAAATTTTAATGTTCTTCAACAGCAGGGTCATAGTACTTAACAGTAAGTTTCCATTCATCCTTGAATGGGCTTTTATCACTGTAAAATTCGTATATGTCTCTGAGTCGAGGGAATGGTGGTTGAGAGGCTCCGTCCCAACTTTCAATTT
>CALEIS010000174.1 GCA_937877675.1 uncultured Clostridia bacterium
GCTTGTACAGCAGTAAGCTATAATCTTCCTGTTATTACAGTTATTATGAATAACACAGTTTTAGGTATGGTTCGTCAGTGGCAGCGTTGCTTCTATGGCAAACGTTTTGCAGCAACTGACCCACACCGTCAGACAAACTTTGTAAAACTTGCAGAGGCATTCGGTGCAAAAGGTTATCATGCTGAAACAATTGCAGAATTTAAAGATGCTTTCGCAGAAGCACTCAAAGCAAATGGTCCTGTTTGGATTGAATGTGCAATCGACAAGGATGAAAGAGTATTGCCAATGATTCCAGCAGGAAAAACAGTTAACGACATTATGATGGGCGACTGTGCTACATGCCCTATGGACTGCGAAAACAAAAAGAAATAAATAACACTTAATACGGCGGGGTCTTAATTGACCTCGCTTTTTTTTATGTAAAACAAAATTCAATATAATATTTATACAACAAAAAAGAGCACAGAAATCAAATTCCGTACTCTTAATCTTTTTATATAACGAATTAGTTGTTGATGAACTTATCTTCTTCGTTGTTCCAGCTATAAAGCTTTCTAACTTCTTCACCAACTTGTTCTGCTGGATGTTCAGCAGCAAGCTTTCTCATAGCCTTGAAGTGTACCTGACGACCAGCAGGTGACATATCAAGCAAGAATTCTTTTGCGAATGTACCATCCTGAATGTCTGAAAGAATCTTCTTCATAGCTTTCTTTGTTTCGTCAGTAATGATTTTTGGACCTGTGATGTAGTCACCATATTCAGCAGTATTTGAAATTGAGTATCTCATACCTGCGAAACCACTCTGGTAAATAAGGTCAACGATGAGCTTCATTTCGTGGATACATTCAAAGTAAGCGTTTCTTGGGTCATAACCTGCTTCACAAAGTGTTTCAAAACCTGCCTGCATAAGAGCACAAACACCACCGCAAAGAACTGCCTGTTCACCGAAAAGGTCTGTTTCTGTTTCTGTTCTGAAGTCTGTTTCAAGAACACCTGCACGAGCACCACCGATAGCAAGTGCATAAGCAAGAGCTTTATCAAGAGCCTGACCTGATGCGTCCTGATGAACAGCAACAAGACAAGGAACACCTTTACCTGCCTGATATTCTGAACGTACTGTATGACCAGGTCCTTTTGGAGCAATCATAGTAACGTCAACGAATGATGGAGGAGTGATGCAACCGAAATGAACGTTGAAACCGTGAGCAAACATAAGCATATCGCCCTCTTTAAGGTTTGGTTCAATGTCTTTCTTATACATATCAGCCTGTAATTCGTCGTTGATAAGAATCATGATGATGTCAGCTTTCTTTGCTGCTTCTGCTGCTGTGAAAACTTCGAAGCCCTGCTTTTCAGCCTTTGCCCATGACTTACTGCCTTCGTAAAGACCGATAATAACATTACAACCTGACTCTTTAGCGTTAAGAGCGTGAGCGTGACCCTGGCTACCGTAACCGATAACTGCAATAGTCTTGCCGTCCAATAAACCTAAATTACAATCTTCTTGATAGAACATTCTTTGCTGTGACATAATAAATATCTCCTAAAATAAAAATAATATGTTGTTTGACATCTTGTTTGCGTTGTCATACAACATATTATATATGATAAAATTAAATTGTCAATACCTTTTTTTAAAAAATTAGTCAAAACTTATCTGTTCATTGATAACAGCATGGTGCAGGTGAATAGTAAGAGCACTTTTCATACCGATTGAATCCCTGTTTTTAAGGAATTTCATAATCATAATGTGGTCTTCATAAGCTTCTTCAGCAATTGTTTCAAGGTTGTAGTTAAGTTCAATTGTCTTTTGAATTGTTTTTGTGAGAATAGGTAAGAAATGCCCTAAAAACTCGTTGTGTGATGCTTTAAGTATTGCACCGTGGAAAGCACTTTCCGAGTCAATTCGTTTTGCTCCACCTGGGTCTTTCTTTAACTCTTGCTGACAGATTTCACCAAGACGGAGAATTTCGTCAATTTCTTCATCCGTAGCACGTTTACAAGCCAAAGCCCCAGCCTCAGGCTCAATAATCAAACGAGTTTCATACAAATCACGTAATGTAATCTGTTTTTTCATAAAATCGTTTACATCCAATTCATGTGCATATTGGTCAAATTGCTCCGATACATAAGTACCCTTACCACGTTTAACTACAAGCACACCGTTTGAAATAAGAGTACGGATAGCCTCACGTAAAGTAGTACGGCTGACACCTAATTCCTGTGAAAGTTCATTTTCATTAGGCAACTTTTCACCGTAATTATATTTATGCTCTTCAACAATCATTTTTTTGAGTGTCTCGGCAATTCTCTGTGACAAATTTTCCATAAAACATTCCCCAATCAAGAAATATTAAAATCTACTATACAACATATTTTCAAAAAATGCAAAGATTATTTTTACGAAAAATTAAAAGGCAGAAAACACATACTGTTTCCTGCCTTTATTTTATTTAGCCTTGATTTGTGTTGTAACAATATGAGTAATTGCCTTAACACCCTTTGTGATGTATTTTCC
>CALEIS010000175.1 GCA_937877675.1 uncultured Clostridia bacterium
CAAGACCAACTGTTATTTATGTTGAAAAGAGTAACAATATCACATTCAAAGATGTAACAATTGTTGACGCACCTTTCTGGACACTTCATCCTGCTGGTTGCGATGATGTACTTATTTCTCAAATTAGAATTCTCAATGATTTAGATGTTGCTAATTCCGATGGTATTGACCCTGACCACTGTACAAATGTAAGAATTTTAGGTTGTCATATCGAATGTGCTGACGACTGTATCTGCCTTAAAACATCAAAAGGTAATGCAGAATATGGTCCCTGCGAGAATATTATTATTGCAAATTGTACTCTCATTTCAACATCTGCTGCAATTAAAATTGGCACAGAGGGTGTTGGAGATTTCCGTAATGTAATCGTTGATAATTGTATCATTTCTCGTAGTAACCGTGGGCTTTCAATTCAGATTCGTGATGGTGGTAATGTTGAGAATGTGACATATTCAAACTGCATTATTGAAACTCGCCGTTTTTGTCCTGATTGGTGGGGCACAGCTGAGCCAATTGTTATTACAACATTTAATCGTGATGAAAATACAAAATCAGGTAAAATCAAGAATATCCGTTTCCGTAATATCACTTGTAAAGGTGAAAACGGTGTGCTTATTCACGGTACTGAAGAGAATATGATTGAAGATGTAACATTTGAAAATGTAAGTGTTACAATGACAAAAACATCAAAATGGGATTGCGGTCTTTATGATTTAAGACCTTGTTTGCAGTATGGTGTTGAAAAGTACAAAAACAGTGGTTTCTTTATCAGAAATGCTAAAAATGTACTTATTGAAAAATCATCCGTACAATGGGGTAACATCTGTGATGATTACAATAAAGCAATTGATGCAGAAAATGCACCAAACCTTGAACTCATAAGATTTACAGGCACAGATGCACGATAAATTATATAGGGACGCCGATTTGGCGTCCCGTTTTTAATATAATTTAAAGAAATAACAAATTACTCCATAAATCACGGCAGAAAAAACGCCGTAAGCAATTACGGGTCCTGCGATTTTGAATATATTTGCACCTGTACCCATAATAATACCCTCGGCTTTGAACTCAAGTGCAGGAGAAACAACGGAATTTGCGAAACCTGTAATTGGTACTATCGTACCTGCACCTGCGTGCTTTGCAATTTTATCAAAAACTCCAATTCCAGTTAGAATTGCAGCAATCAGGATTAGTGTAGATGGGGTTAATGCTTTAATGACTTCTTCCGAGAGTCCTAATTTCCCATATCCCCAGTTTAAAAATTGTCCAAAGGTGCAAATCAAACCACCTATGACAAACGCTTTAATACCATTTGAAATTTTTGGTGATGGTGGAGACGCTTTGTCAGCCATTTTGTTATATTCATTATTTGTTGTTGACATTTAATCACATCCTTATAGATTTAAAATTCCCAATTTTTAAATGTTTATTACATAAATTCTTTTCAATAATTGAAAATGAAAAATAGATGTGATATACTTACTTGAATTTATAACAAGAAAACAATTTTTATTCAGGAGAAAACTTGGTGAAGAATAAACGAATAAACAGATTTATAAAAATTATCTGCATAATTCTTGCTTCGTGTGTTGCCTTTGGATTGGTTGACCTTGGTTTATGTGGATTAACCGACCTTATTGCATATAAGGATGTTGTGCAAGACGATAAGGCTTGGAATATGGTTATGGAAAAGTTTGATAGGGGAGAAAATCTGACGGATGAGGATTATGGGATTATTCTTTCTCAATCAGGCCTTGGCAAACCTGCTTTTGATAATCTGATGGCAAAGGGACGAAGAAAGAAAGTTGAGTCATATAGAGAATATTACTTACAAGACAAGGACTATGTTTGTCGTCGTGAGGGTTTTTTGGCTTGTCATGAAACTATAACGGATAGTGACGGCAACGAAATTACAAATCCACCATTTGCAGACCTTCAGACTGGGGATATAGTAGTGACTCTTAGCATACATTCATATGGTTGGCGTCATGGTCACGCTATACTTATTACTGATGCTGACAATAAATTGGGCGTTCAGGCAGTTATGATGGGCGTTGACTCCGGCTTTACTTATGCGCCTTCAATGAATACATTTCCGATGGTTGCGGTTTTGAGAGTTAAGGACATTGACGATGCAAAAAGGGAAGAGGTTGCAAAATTTGCTGAAGAAAGTCTTGTGGGGTTGAATTATTCGCTTCTAGCAGGGATTGTCACGGGAAAGAATGAGGATAAGGTGCCCACTTCGACACAATGTGCACACCTTGTGTGGTATGCTTATTATCACTGTGGCATTGATATTTCACCTAAAGATGGGTTGATTATCACACCTAAGGATTTCTTGAAAAGTGACAAGTTAGAGGTTGTTCAGGTTTACGGAAATATTTTGGAGGTATAAAATATGAAATTTTATATTGTGGGCATTCTCATCGTTGTAATGGCGGTGCTTTTTGCAGCATGTACAGAGCCTAAAATTTATGAAAAAATAGATGTAACTTCTGTTGATGAACAAATAATTGATGAAACCCAAGGTGAAGAAACTACGGATAATCTAGAAATTAAAGAGGAAGAAAGTACAGAAGAAAAACAGGAAGAGGAAAGCACTACGGAAGGAAGGGGAGAGGAAGAAAAACCAACTCCTAAGCCTAACCCAACTCCTACACCGACTCCAACTCCAACACCAACTCCTAATCCTGATGACCAGACACCTACACCAGATGAGCCAGACACTCCTGACACACCTGAAAATTCAGAAACTCCAGACGAGCCAAATGGTGGTGACGAGCCATCTGACGAAGGTGAATGGGCAAACTAAATAACTGAAAAAACAGCATTAGTAAAAGAGATGATTTTCATGCGGAAAAACATCTCTTTTTTATTGTTTTTCAAGCATTTTTTACTTGTATTATTATACTTTTTTTGCTATAATAAATTATTAAAAATATTATCTGCAACTATGCTCAAAAGAGGTCTTAAAATGGACGTATTTAACGAAGAAAAAAAGAAAGATTTAATAATTGGTAGGAATGCTGTAACAGAGCTTATTAAGTCAGGACGTGAGATTGACACTTTGTTTGTTTTGCGTGGCGAAAAGAGTGGCTCTGTTGGGAAAATTATAGGTCAATGCCGTGATAAGGGTGCTGTTGTTAAGGAAGTTGACAAGAAAAAGCTCGACTTTATGTGTGGACACAGTAATCATCAAGGCGTTGTTGCAATTTGCGCTGCTCATGATTATGCAACAGTTGAAGAAATCCTTGCAGTTGCAGAAGAACGTCAGGAAAAACCATTTATCGTGGCTTGTGATGGAATCGAAGACCCACACAACTTAGGTGCAATTATCAGAACTGCTGAGGCTGCAGGTGTTCACGGAATAATTATTCCAAAGAGAAGAAGTGCTTCTCTTAACTATACAGTTGGTAAAACAAGTGCGGGTGCTCTTGAATATATGAAAGTTGCTCGTGTACCAAACTTGGCAGCAACTCTTGATGAACTCAAGGAAAAGGGTATGTGGGTTTATGGTGCTGATATGGATGGCGAGGACATCCGTTCAGTAAACCTTGATGGTGCAGTTGTACTTGTTATTGGTTCAGAAGGCGATGGAATGAGTAGAATTGTCCGTGAAAAATGCGACTTTATTGTTTCTCTCAAGATGAAGGGACAAATCAATTCACTTAATGCATCTGTTGCAGGTGGAATTTTAATGTATGAATTTGCATACAAGAGATAAATAAGATTTTTACAATAATTCACTATAATAAAATTTCGGGGGAATTTATTATGGCAGATAGAATTTCTGATTCCTTAATTGATGAGATTCTTAATTCGACAAAAAAATACAATGTTGGTGAAGTCAAAGAAAGTGCTTATCCGATTTCTGATATTGATATGATTCTTGAGGATGTTAAGAACATATCATTTGAGCCAAAGGTAAGTGCTGATGTTTCATCTGTAAAAAAAGATAACATTGTTCCGCAAGAAGATGTTATGGTTAAGGATGTTGTTAGCACTTCTACACCAGTTGAAGAAAAGATTTCTTTCCAGTTGGAAAAGAAGGAAAAGGTAAAAAGAGCTTTCACTATTGACATTTCCAGGGTAGAAGGTGTCAAGGAAGATGCTTCTACAGAAGAAAGTATTCCTATGACTTTTGAAGAGAATGGTCAGATGGAAATCTTTTCAAATAGCGGAAATGTGCCTGTTGAGGAAGAAGTAGCAAAAGAAGTTGTTGAAGAGGTTAAACCTGTTTCTGGTCAGATTTCAATTGAAAAAACAAGAATGTTTAACGAAGTTGATATCAGAGGTACATATAATCCAAACATTTCTCATAATTTAGGAAATAAGGTAACCAGAACAACTAGTGGTGATGCAGAACCTCTTTCATCCCCTGTAATGAGTGAGGAAAAATATAGAAATCATTTCTTTAATAAACCGGTTCAAAAAATTGAAAGCACTCAGGAACAGCGTATTGTAAGGGAATCCTTGCCTCAAAGAACAATAGAAACTCCTGGTGTAGTTGTTAAGAATAGAAAATCAACACAAGAAGATGGAATCACCCCTGTTCCTACTCTTGTACCTGCAGAATATGAATATGAGCAGGAAAAAACAAGATTTATTACTGATATTGTCAAAGAAAAAGAAGATGACAATCAAATAAGATTTGATGGCTTTGATGAAAATGAAGAGATTTTACAACAATCCGAGGAACAAGCAGAAGCAGAACTTCGTGAAAATCGTAAGGATAAAGTCAAGGATTTTGTTGATGGAAACCTGATTTTCAAACAGGAAGTTGATGAGGAAGAAGAGCCTGTTCGCAAAAAGAGATATGAGCGTCAAAGAGTATCCGTTATCCGTGAGTACTATGGTCCTAAGGATAGTAATGTTGTCAGAAAAGTTTTTGAAACAGAAAAACGTGGAATTTTAATAAAACTTATTGCTACATCAATTATCTGTTTCACAATGTCACTTCTTTCGATTATAGCAGGTGCACAGAACGGAAACTTTGAACTCTATGGAAACAATGAATTTGTATATTCATTTACTCAGCTGCTTTTCCTTTTAATTGCTTCGATGATGTGTGCACGTTCATTTAAGAATGCAATCCGAAACATAAAGAATTTAATTGTGGATATTGATACAGTTGTTGTGGTTTCAGCTCTTGTTGGTGTGATTCAGTGTGCAGTTAGCTTTGCCTTTGGAGATAGTATTGAGTCTGTGGCAAAGGTTATCGCAGGTGCAGCAGTTATTCCAATGGTTTTGAAACTTGCAGGTGATTATATCCGTTGTAAGAATGACAGTGAAAACTTTGAAGTTTTAGTTGATAATGTTGACAACTGTTACAGCGTTGAAAATATTGCTGATGAAGATACTGCCAACGAAATAGCAAGAGGTCTTATGTTGGGTAATCCAGAAATCAAATATTCAGCAAAAATTGGTTTTCCACAGAAGTTTGTTGAACTCTCACGTTCAGCAGATATTACTGGTGCAATTTGTAAAATTACAGTACCTTTGGTCCTTGCAGTAGGTTTGATTTTAGGCATTGTAGCGGCAGTTATGGCACAGAATATCTTTGTTGGTGTAAGTGCTTTTTCTGCAACTGTACTTATGAGTTTACCAGTTACAACTGGTGTTGTTTCTGCAATTAACCTTCGTGCAACAAACAAGATTTTGAATGAAGAAAATGCATTAATCAACGGATACAGTGCAGTTGAAGATGCGGTTAATTCAAATGGTGTTATAATTGATGCGTGTAATGCCTTTGAAAAAGGCGGTTGCAATATTGAGGGCTTAAAGACATATCATAAAATGCGAATTGATGAGGCTATCCTTTATACTGCTTCTGTTGTTATCGCATCAGGTGGAGTTTTGGCAGAGGTTTTCAGCGGAGTTATAGATGGTAAAAAAGAGTTGCTTCTTCCAGTTGAATCATTGGCTTATGAAGAAAAATTAGGTTGCTCTTGTTGGATTCATAATCACAGAGTCCTTGTGGGTAATCGTGATTTATTAGTTCATCACAATGTTGAAACTCCAGATAAAGAGTTGGAAGATAAATATAAGAGTGCAGGAAAAAATGTCCTTTATCTTGCGATTGAAGGCAAAATTTCTGCTATGTTTATAGTTGTTTATAAAGCAAATCAGGAAACTGCAGAATATATGCAGGAACTTGAAAAAGATGGTTTGACAATCTTCTTTAGAACATCTGATGCAAATATTACTGAAAAGTTCCTTGAAGCAGAATTCGGATTACCTGAAAATGTTGTCAAAATTATAAATCCTGTCGCAGGAGATATGTACACAAAAATCAGTCATAGTGAAAAAGAACGAAGTGATGCAAGAATTATTCACGATGGTAGAATCAAGTCAATGGTTTCTGCATTACATGGTGCATTCGTGATAAATTCTTTTGTCAATTCATCAAAGATGATACAGCTTATTGCTTCCGTAATTGGTGTGATTATTATGGCTGTTTTAACATTCCTTTCAGGTGTTTCTCAAATTGGCGTGGTGCAGATTTTGGTGTATCAAGCAATTTGGGGTGCAATTCTTACAATCCCTGCATTAAGCAGAAAAAAATAACATTATCTTAGGAGGTAGGCCACATGAATGAGGTCTTTGGTACAATTAAAGATGTTTTTATGTGGATATGGGGTCACGAGCAAGTTCAGTTCACGATAGATGCTTTAATAAAATTAGGAATTACAACTATTTTGAGTGGTATTATCGGCTTTGAAAGAGAACATTCTCACCGTCCTGCAGGTTTCAGAACACATATTCTAGTTGCTGTGGGTTCAGCACTTGTAATGCTTACATCTGTTTATATTTTTGAAAGTCAGGGAATGACTGGTGATGTAACTCGAATGAGTGCACAGGTACTTAGTGGTATCGGTTTCCTTGGTGCAGGTACAATTCTTCGTGAAGGATTTTCCGTTAAAGGTCTTACAACTGCAGCATCCCTCTGGGCTGTTGCTTGTATAGGTATTGCAGTTGGTTCAGGCTTCTATGCAGGTGCATTCGTTGCGACCTTTGTAATCTATTTAACACTTAACTCACTTAAAAGATTTATTGTTCGTGGTTCAGCGGGTAAACTTCTTTTTATAGAAATTCATGATGTTGGAGTTCAGATTCCACTTATCACTAAAACAATCAAACAATGCGGTGGAACAATCCACTCCATGGAGGTTGTTTATACTGAAACAAAGGATTTAAAGTTCAAACGTCGTAAGGATACATCTGTTATCAAGGTGCTTGTTTTCCCTAAAAATGACGATTCACTTTCTCTTATGACAACAACAATAAGAAGTATGAGTGATGTAGAGGATATTTATGTTGACTGATAAAATCGAACTTTTTGATGGTGAACATATTGAGGATTTGGGTGAAGGTGTAGGTGTTGTGGTTTCAAAACAACACACCTTTGGTACGGATGCTATGCTTTTAGCACATTTTGCAAACCCAAAGAGGAATGATATTGCCTGTGATTTTGGTTCAGGTTGTGGAATTATTCCTTTCCTTTGGCTTCGTGACGGAAAGTGTAAGGAGATTACAGCCATTGAAATTCAGGAAAATGGTTGCAATCAAATACTACGCTCAAAGGATTTGAACAGCACAGATAAAATAGCAATTCTCAACAGAGATTTAAAAGAAATCAATGACCTAAAGCCTGGCAGTTTTGATTTAGTAACAATGAATCCACCATATAAAATCGAAAATGGTGGAATAAAAAATGACGAGGAATATGCAACTATCGCTCGTCACGAAACTTTTTGTAATATGAATGATATTGCGAAAAGTGCATCACGACTTTTAAGATTTGGTGGCAAACTTTGTATCTGCCATCGTCCTGAAAGAGTGTTTGATGCAATGTACTCAATGCGTGAAAACGGAATTGAGCCAAAAACACTCCGTTTTGTATCTAAAAAAGGTGACACACAACCTTGGTTAGTCCTTATTGAGGGTAAACGAGGTGCTAAAAACGGATTGAAAGTTGAAAAAAACCTTGTAGCATATAATGATGACGGCACTCTTACAGAAGAGATGCTCAGTATCACAGAAAAGTATAGAAAGTAAGAAAGGGGACGGACAAATGAATGGAAAACTTTATGTAGTGGGTACACCTATCGGAAATTTGTCCGATTTTTCTCCAAGAGCCAGAGAAACTCTTGCATCTGTTGATTTTATAGCAGCAGAAGACACGAGAGTTACGCAAAAACTCCTCAACTATTTTGATATAAAAAAACCACTTGTAAGTTATTATGAACACAATCGTCGTGAAAGAGGAGAAATGATTATCTCCCGAATTTTGAATGGTGAAGTTTGTGCAATAGTAACTGATGCGGGCATGCCTTGTATTTCTGACCCAGGACAAGACCTAGTTTTCCTCTGTCACGAAAACGGAATTCCAGTTGAATCCGTGCCGGGTCCAACTGCATTTGCAACAGCACTTGCAATCAGTGGAATGGAAAGTGGAAGATTTACTTTTGAAGGATTTTTGAGCACAAATAAACCAAGTAGAAAAGAGCATCTTGAAGAAATCAAAAATGAAACAAGAACAATGATTTTCTACGAAGCACCACATAAATTGAAGGCAACTTTGAAGGATATGTATTCATATTTTGGTGACCGTGAAATTGCCATTGTGAAGGAGCTTACAAAAATCCACGAAACAGTAATGAGGACAAGCCTTAAAGGAGCAATAGATTATTTTGAAATCGAAAACCCAAGAGGAGAATATGTTCTTATTATTGCAGGAGCTGAAAAGCAAAAAGAAAAACAGCCCGTTACACTTGAACAGGCTGTGAATTTAGCAAAAGAACTTGTGGAGAAGGGTATGAGTGTCAACGAAGCATCAAAAACTGTAGCAGCTGACACAGGTATCAAGAAAAGCCTTATTTACAAAGAATTACTTTGATTTTTTGTTGAATATTTATACATTCTTGTAATTTCTTTTTCAATAAGCCTTGTTGCTTCGTTTATAATTGTTTCCATTGATTTTGGTAACTGTTCATTTCGTTTTGGTTTGTTATCACCTTCAAAAACAAGTGAATCTATAATATGGTCAATCATATTCGTTGTAACAAAAGGTGCTAATTCTTTTCGGGCTTTTTCGTGATTAGGTATTGCGCCTTTGAGTAGAGCAGAGAGATAAACTTTGTAAATAGTGAGAATATAAATACTTCTGATTTTTGATGAGTGGTTTCGGCCATAAACACCAAGTCGTTCTTGCATATAAACAGATGAACGGAAAACAGTACTCATTCTTACTTCGCTATCCTGTGGGATTTCATCTTCAATAAAAAGTGCATCGGACATCATTTTGTTGTCAGTAAGCCCTAAAAGGTAGTCAGTACTTACATCATAGAAAGTTGAAGCACGACAAAGAAAGTCAAGTCCACATTCACGGATTCCTTTTTCGTAGTGGGAAAGCAGAGCCTGAGAAACACCAAGTTCAATGGCAGCTTCCTTTTGACTCAAATTTTTCTCTTTTCTTAATTCAACAAGTCTTGTTGAAACAGATGTACTCATAAAAAACACCTCTTATACTCAAAGTATAAGGATTATACAATAGATTAAACAATTTGTATATTGTACGATATTACAAATTTTCAGGAGATATAGTATGAAAACTTACCAAATTCATTTAATTCGCCATGCTGTAACAAAGGGTAATCTTGAGGGCAGATATATCGGTCACACTGATGAGCCTGTTTGCGAAGAGGGTATGGCACAACTTAAAGACATAATGGAAAACTATGGAGAATATCCAGAGGTTGATGCAGTTTTTTGTAGTCCGTTAAAAAGATGTATCCAGACTGCACAGACAATTTATCCTAACAGAAATCCTATTATTCTTGATGATTTAAGAGAATATGATTTTGGCGAGTTTGAGGGAAAAACTGCCGAAGAATTGCAGGATGATGAAGATTTTGCAGAGTGGCTTTCTGGCACAAATCCTAACAAGGCAGCTCCATTCGGCGACAGTCAGGTGAGATTCAATTACAGAATATGTGACTGCTTTGAAAAAATCGTTGACGGTGTAATCAAGGCAGAGGTTAAGAATACTGCTGTCATCACTCACGGTGGTGTGATTATGTCACTTATGCAGACTTATGCACTACCTGAAGCACCTATGCATGAATGGTTAACTCCATCTTGCTGTGGATACACAATTCGTATTGACCCCTCAATCTGGTCAAGGGGAATGAAGGTTGAAGCTATTTCAGAATGCCCTGCACAACCACCAAAAGAATTTGAACATGAACTTTGGGATGTTTATGACCCTGATAAAGACCCTTTTGATGTTGCTTATTGGGAAGATGATTCCAATTTTACAGATGAACAATAAAAATTTCCCAAAATAACTATAAAAATTACATTGAATCAAAAATTTTTCAATGATAAAATAATATAAAGAAAAACATAGGGAGGTAAAAATTATGAAAATGTCTTTCCGTTGGTATGGCGAAAGTGACCCAATATCATTACAGTACATTCGTCAGATTCCAAATATGAAAAGCATAGTTAGTGCCGTTTATGATGTAAAACCAGGTGAGGTTTGGCCAGAAGAGTCCATTGAGAAAATGGTAAAACAATGTGAAGAAAATGGTCTTATTTTTGATGTTGTTGAATCAATTCCTGTGCACGAAAACATTAAACTTGGAAGAGAAAATGTTGACGAGCTTTTGGAGGTTTATTGTGAAAACATCCGTCGCTGTGCAAAATACGGTGTTAAATGTGTAACATATAATTTTATGCCTGTTTTTGACTGGACTCGTACACAACTTGATAAGAAGGCAGAGGATGGCTCAACAAGTCTTGTTATGTACTGGGAACAGATGAAAGGTCTTGACCCACTTAAGGATGACATTCATCTTCCAGGATGGGATGCAAGTTATAGTCAAGAAGAGGTTAGAGAATTAATTTCTGCTTATGGCGAACTCAAAGAAGAGGGACTTTGGAGAAATCTTGAAAAATTCCTTAAAAAAGTTATTCCTGTGGCTGAAGAGTGTGGTGTTAAGATGGCAATTCATCCAGATGACCCACCATATCCAATTTTTGGTATTCCAAGAATTATCACTTGCGAAGAAAACATTGATAGAATGTTGAAGCTTGTTGATAGTGAGGCAAATAGTCTTTGCCTTTGCACTGGCTCATTAGGTTGTGCAGCATCAAACGATGTTGTAAAAATGATTAGAAAATATAGTGCAATGAATCGAATTGCATTTATGCATATTAGAAATATCTTGATTATGGAAGATGGAAGCTTTGAAGAAAGTGGACATATTTCAAGTTGTGGTAGCCTTGATATGTATGAGGTAGTTAAAGCACTTGTAGATACAGGCTTTGATGGTTATGTTCGTCCTGACCACGGTAGAATGATTTGGGGAGAAACAGGAAAACCAGGTTACGGTCTTTTCGACAGAGCACTTGGTGCAACATATATAAACGGCTTGTTTGAAGCAGTTGAGAAAGGAAGCAAATAACTATGGTACACGAAAACTTAAAAGGCAGAGTTGCAGTTGTAACTGGTGGTGGCGGTGTTCTTTGTGGCGACTTCGCAAAGACTCTTGCAAAGCAGGGTGTTAAGGTTGCAGTTCTTGACCTTAACGAGGCAGCAGCACAGAAGGTAGCAGACGAAATCGTTGCAGACGGTGGTGTTGCTATTGCAGTTGGTTGTAATGTTCTTGAAAAAGAAAGCATGGAAAATGCTCGTGCAATCATCAATGAAAAACTTGGTACTTGTGACATTCTTCTCAATGGTGCAGGTGGTAACAATCCAAAGGGTACAACAACAAAGGAAACTCTTGAAAAGATTGACCTTATAGAAAAGAATGACGATATTAAAACATTCT
>CALEIS010000176.1 GCA_937877675.1 uncultured Clostridia bacterium
CTATTAAGACATGGAGCCGCAGCTCAACAATTTTCCCAGATTTTGTTGGTCATACATTTGCGGTACATGATGGTAAAAAACATGTTCCTGTATATGTTACAGAAGATATGGTTGGCCACAAATTAGGCGAATTTGCACCTACAAGAACTTACAAAGGTCATGCAGGTTCAAAAACATCAAACAACGGTAAATAAGTCGAAAGGAGTGTATTAAATAATGGAAGCAACAGCAAAAGTTACTTTTGTGCGAATTGCACCACGTAAGGTAAAGATTGTTCTTAACCTTATCAGAAACAAACCATGTGATGAAGCAATGGCGATTCTTAAATACACACCTAAGGCTGCGTGTGAACCACTTTACAAGCTTCTCAAGTCAGCTATGGCTAACGCAGAGATGAAGAACATGGACGTTTCAAGACTCTATGTTGCAGCTTGTTCAGTTGACCAGGGTCCTACTCTTAAGAGAATTAGAGCTCGTGACAAGGGTAGAGCTTACAGAATCAACAAGAAAACATCACATATCAACATCACACTTAAGGAAGCAGAATAAGGAGGAGGTTAAGTTATGGGCCAGAAAGTTAATCCAACCGGTTTAAGAATCGGCGTTATTAAAAACTGGGAATCACGCTGGTATGCAGACAAGAAAGACTTCGGTAACACACTTGTTTCTGACTACGAGCTTCGTGAATATCTCCTTAAGACACTCGCTTCTGCAGGTGTTCCAAAGGTAGAAATCGAAAGAGATGCGAAGAGAGTTCGTATCAACATTCACTGCGCAAAGCCTGGCATGGTAATCGGCCGTCAGGGTGCAGAGATTGAAAAACTTAAAGACACATGTAAAAAGATGCTTGGCGGCGATAAAGAAGTTTTCATCAATATCGTTGAAGTTAAGCAGCCAGACCTCAATGCACAGCTCGTTGCTGAAAGCATTGCTTCACAGCTTGAAAGAAGAATTTCTTTCAGAAGAGCTCTTAAGCAGTCAATCGGCAGAACAATGAGACTCGGTGCAAAGGGTATTAAAACTCAGGTTAGCGGCCGTATCGGCGGTGCTGAAATCGCTCGTTCAGAACAGTATCATGAAGGTACTATTCCACTTCAGACAATTCGTGCAGACATCGACTATGGTTTTGCAGAAGCAGACACAACATATGGTAAACTCGGTGTTAAAGTATGGATTTACAAAGGTGAAGTTCTTCACGAAAGCCGCAAATCACGTAAAGAAGGAGGCACAAAATAATGCTTTTACCTAAAAGAGTAAAATACCGTCGCGTTCACAGAGGACGTTTGACAGGTAAAGCTTCAAGAGGTACTCAAGTTACTTATGGTGATTTCGGTCTTGTGTCTCTTGAACCAGCATGGATTACATCAAACCAGATTGAAGCAGCTCGTATCGCTATGACAAGATACATCAAGCGTGGTGGTCAGGTTTGGATTAAAATCTTCCCAGATAAGCCAATCACAGAGAAACCAGCTGAAACTCGAATGGGTTCAGGTAAAGGTTCTCCAGAATACTGGGTAGCAGTTGTTAAGCCAGGTCGCGTAATGTTCGAGATCAAGGGCGTTTCAGAGGAAGTTGCTCGTGAGGCTATGCGTCTTGCAGCTATGAAACTTCCAGTAAAATGTAAGTTTGTAACTAAAGAAGAACAGGGTGGTGAGCAGTAATGAAAGCAAGCGAGATTAGAAAGCTCTCTCCTAAGGAGTTGGATGCAAAGCTCTTAGAGCTCAAAGACGAACTTTTCAAGCTTCGTTTTCAACAAGCCATCAACCAACTCGAAAATCCTATGAGAATCAGTGCTGTTAAGAAGGATATCGCAAGAGTTAAAACAGTAATTCGCGACATCGAACTTCACGGCAGTGAGTCTTAAGGAAAGGGAGGGCGTTCAAAATGGAAAGAAACCTCAGAAAAACATTAGTCGGCATCGTAACAAGCGATAAGATGGACAAAACTGTTGTTGTTTCAATCAAGGACAGAGTTAAGCATCCTCTTTACGGCAAAATCGTTAACAAGACAGTGAAGCTCAAGGCTCACGACGAAAATAACGAATGCGGTGTAGGCGATAGAGTATTAGTAATGGAAACACGTCCACTTTCAAAAGATAAGAGATGGCGTGTAGCTGAAATTATCGAGAAAGCTAAGTAATTAAAGGAGGCAATCATTGTGATACAGCAGCAAACTTACCTCAAGGTTGCCGACAACACAGGTGCAAAAGAATTAATGTGCATCCGAGTTCTCGGTGGTTCAGGTAGAAGATATGCTAACATCGGCGATATTATCGTAGCATCTGTTAAAAAAGCAGCACCAGGCGGCGTTGTTAAAAAAGGCGATGTTGTGAAAGCAGTCGTTGTTCGTTCAGTAAAAGGCGTTCGTAGAGATGACGGAACATATATCCGTTTCGATGAAAACGCAGCAGTTATTATTAAAGAAGACAAAAACCCAAAAGGTACTCGTATCTTTGGGCCAGTAGCAAGAGAGCTTCGTGATAAGGACTATATGAAAATCCTTTCACTTGCTCCAGAAGTACTTTAAGGAGGTGCCCTAAATGAATAAGGTTCATGTTAGAACAGGTGACGAAGTTATCGTTATCAACGGTAAAGACCGTGGCAAGAAGGGCAAGGTACTTGAAGTAAGCCCTTCAGAAGGCAAAGTAATCGTTGAAGGCGTAAACATGGTATCTAAGCACGTTAAACCTCGCAAGATGGGTGAACAGGGCGGTATCATCAAGGCAGAAAGTGCTCTTTACGCTGATAAGGTTCAGCTTGTATGTCCTAAGTGCAAAGCAGCTACAAGAGTTGGTCACGAAGGCACAGGCAAAGATAAAGTTCGCGTTTGTAAAAAATGCGGCGCAAAGTTTGAATAAGGAGGAACAATAAAATGGCAATTAGACTTAGAGAAATGTACAAAGCCGACGTTGTTCCTGCACTTCAGAAGAAGTTCAACTACAAGAGCGTTATGCAGATTCCAAAGATTGATAAGGTTATTATCAACGTTGGATGTGGCGAAGCTAAGGACAACGCAAAAGTTGTTGACGCAATTATCGGCGACCTTGCTAAAATCACAGGTCAGAAGCCAGTTAAGTGCGTTGCTAAAAAATCAGTTGCTAACTTCAAACTTCGTGAAGGTATGACAATCGGCGTTAAAGTAACACTTAGAGGCGACAAGATGTATGAATTCATCGACAGATTCTTCAACCTTGCTCTTCCTCGCGTTCGTGACTTCAGAGGTATCAACCCTAACTCATTCGATGGTCGTGGTAACTACTCAATGGGTGTTAAGGAACAGTTGATTTTCCCTGAAATCGATTACGATAAGATTGATAAGGTACGTGGCATGGATATTTGCTTCGTAACAACAGCTAACACAGATGAAGAAGCTCGTGAGCTTTTAACACTCATGGGTGCACCATTTGCTAAATAAGGAGGGGTAGACAGTGGCAAAGACAGCGATGAAAGTTAAGCAGCAAAGAGCTGCAAAGTTCTCAACAAGAGCTTACAACAGATGCAAAATCTGTGGTAGACCACATGCTTACCTCCGTAAATATGGCGTTTGCCGTATTTGCTTCAGAGAGTTAGCACACGCAGGTCAGATTCCTGGCGTGAAGAAATCAAGCTGGTAATAGAGCAATCTAAAATTATAGGAGGTAACTCATTATGCAAATTACAGATGCAATCGGTGATATGCTCACCAGAATCCGTAATGCGAATTCCGCAAAGCATGATACAGTGAAAGTGCCTGCATCAAACATGAAGAAAGCGATTGCTCAAATTCTTGTTGATGAAGGTTACATCAAAGGATTTACAGTAGAAGAAGACGGCAAGCAGGGCGTTATCGAAATCGCTCTCAAGTACGGTCCAAACAAATCAAGCGTAATCACAGGTCTTAGAAGAGTTTCAAAGCCAGGTTTACGTATTTACACAAACTGTGAAGACATGCCAAAGGTAATGAAAGGTCTTGGTATTGCAATCCTTTCAACATCTAAGGGTGTTATGACAGATAAAGAGGCTCGCAAACTTAACGTAGGTGGCGAAGTTCTCGCATTCATCTGGTAAGGGAGGTACAGTAAATGTCACGTATAGGCAGAAACCCAGTTGCTATTCCAGCAGGGGTAGAAGTTAAAGTAGATGGCAGCACTGTTACCGTTAAAGGCCCTAAGGGTACTCTTACTAAAACAGTGCACAGCAACATGAAGGTTGAACTCGATGGCGCAGTTGTTACAGTATCTCGTCCAGACGACTCAAACCTTAACAAATCACTCCACGGTCTTACACGTACACTCATCGCTAACATGGTTGAAGGCGTTGAGAAGGGTTACAAAAAGGAACTCGAAGTAAACGGCGTTGGTTACCGTGTATCAGTTCAGGGTAAGGACCTTGTTCTTAACATTGGTTTCTCACATCAGGTAATTATGCCTGCTCCAGAAGGAATCACAGTTGAGACTCCTACACCTAACAAGATTGTTATCTCAGGTCCTGACAAGCAGACAGTTGGTCAGTTCGCAGCAGAAGTTCGCGAAAAGAGACCACCAGAGCCATATAAGGGCAAGGGTATCAAATATGCTGACGAGCATATCCGTCGTAAAGAAGGTAAAGCCGGTAAGGGCAAATAATAGGAGGAGAGTAAAGCTATGGTTAACAGACCAGATTCAAATGCGGCAAGACTCAAGAGACATAAGAGAGTCCGCGCTAAGATTTCAGGCACAGCTGAGTGCCCACGCCTTAATGTGTTCCGTTCTCTCCAGCATATCTATGCTCAGTTGATTGACGACGTTGCAGGTGTTACACTTGTAAGCGCTTCATCAACAGAGAAGGACTTCGCAAATTACGGCGGTAACAAGGATGCAGCTAAAGAAGTTGGCAAAATCCTTGCAGAAAGAGCAAAAGAAAAGAACATCACAGATGTTGTATTTGACAGAGGCGGTTACGTTTACACAGGTAGAGTAGCAGCTCTCGCAGAAGGTGCCCGTGAGGGCGGCCTCAACTTCTAAGGAAAGGAGAAATTTAAAATGGCTATTATTGACGCATCAACACTCGAACTTCAAGAAAGAGTAGTTGCTATCAACCGTGTTTCAAAGACAGTTAAGGGCGGCCGTGTTATGAAATTCTCCGCTTTGGTTGTTGTAGGTGATGGTAACGGCATCGTAGGCTTCGGTCTTGGTAAATCAGGCGAAGTTCCAGATGCTATCCGTAAGGGTATTGAAGCTGCTAAGAAGAACCTTATCAAGGTTGCTCTTAAAGGTACAACAATCCCTCACGAAATTATCGGTAAATTCGGCGCAGGCGTAGTTCTTATGAAGCCTGCTGCACCTGGTACTGGTGTTATTGCTGGCGGACCTGTTCGTGCTGTTGTTGAAGCAGTAGGTATTAAGGACATTCGTTCAAAGGCACTTCGTTCAAATAACCCATGCAATGTAGTACGTGCTACTATTGACGGACTTTCAAAGCTTCGTACCGCAGAAGAAGTTGCTGCAATCCGCGGCAAATCAGTTAAAGAGATTGTAGAATAAGAAAGGGTGGACAAAATGGATAAAATTCAGGTTAAACTCGTAAAGAGTCTTATCGGAAGCAAAAAAGACCAAATTGCCACCGCTTATGCACTTGGTCTCCGCAAAATTGGCGATGTATCAGAACAACCTGATAACGCACAAACACAAGGTAAGATTAAGAAAATCTCTCATCTTGTAGAGGTTACAAAGGCTTAAGGAGGTGCACAATATGAAATTGCACGAACTTTCACCAGCAGCTGGTTCAAAGAAAGACGTAAAGCGTATCGGTAGAGGCGCTGGTTCAGGTCAAGGTAAAACAGCTGGTAAGGGTCATAAGGGTCAAAAAGCCCGTGCAGGTAGAGGTATGCAGGTTGGCTTCGAAGGTGGCCAGATGCCTTTACAGAGAAGAATTCCAAAGCGTGGTTTTAACAACATTTTTGCTAAGGAAATCGCAGCTGTTAATGTTTCAGCTCTCAACGTATTTGAGGATGGCACAACAGTTACAATCGAGGCACTTGTTAACGCAGGCCTTGTAAAGAAAGCTCTTGACGGAGTTAAAGTTTTAGGAAATGGCGAACTCAGCAAAAAGCTTACTGTTCAGGTTAATGCCTATTCAGAATCTGCTAAGCAGAAAATTGAAGCAGCAGGCGGGAAAGCTGAGGTGATCTAACCGTGTTCCGTACTTTTGGAAATGCGTGGAAGATTGCTGATTTAAGAAAGAAGCTTCTTTTCACTGCACTTATTGTTTTAGTTTACAGAATCGGTTCAGCAATTCCAGTTCCTTTCGTTGATATCGCAATGAGAGGCGACGGACTTTTCGGTGAGGAAACAGCAAATACTTTTGTTACTTACCTTTCAATGATGACAGGTAATGCATTTAACTATGGTACTTTGTTTGCCCTCTCAATCACACCATATATTAACGCATCAATTATTATTCAGCTTCTTGCTGTTGCAATTCCTTACCTTCAGAAACTTTCTCAGGAAGGTGAAGAAGGTAGAAAGAAGATGAACAGAATAACTCGTTATTCTGCTCTTGCACTCGGTCTTTTACAGAGTATTGCATATTACTTCTTCATTCGCTCACAGGATTTGTTGATGAGAGATGTAAATGGTGCAGAATTCAAAGGCTTTTATGCAGTATTCCAGGCTATCGTTGTTATCCTTTGCTATACAGTAGGTACAGCAATCGTAATGTGGCTTGGTGAGTTGGTAAATGAAAAAGGTATCGGAAATGGTATTTCAATTATCCTTTTCGCAGGTATCGTAGCTCGTATGCCAACAACAATTGCATCACTCTATGACTACTTCAATAGAGGTGGTAGCAAGGGTCAGTATTACATCCTTGTTCCAATCGCTGCAATTGCTCTTATTGCTATGATTTTCTTCATCGTTTGGATGGATAACGGTGAAAGAAAAATCCCAGTTCAGTATGCAAAACGTGTTGTAGGTCGTAAGATGTACGGCGGACAGAGCACACATATGCCAATCAAGGTTAATATGTGCGGTGTTCTTCCAGTTATCTTTGCAAGTTCAATTCTTTCAATTCTTCCTACAATCGCAATGTTCACAAACACACAAGAGGGCACATTCTGGTATAAACTTACAATGGAATGGCTCGGACAGACTCACTGGGTATATGGAACACTCTACTTCTTTATGATTATCTTCTTTGCTTATTTCTATGCTACAATTCAGTACAATCCAGTAGAAATGGCAGAAAATCTTCGTAAGAATAGTGGTTCAATTCCAGGTATTCGTCCTGGTAAACCAACTTCAACTTATATTCAGAACATTCTTAGTAGAATGACACTCATCGGCGCTCTTCTTCTTAGCGTTGTTGCAATGTTCCCAATTCTCTATTCACAGTTTGCTGGCCTTTTAGGCGCAGAAATGAATCTTGCAATTGGCGGTACTTCAATCATTATTATGGTTGGTGTTGCACTCGAAACTCAGAAGCAGCTTGAAAGCCAGATGATGATGCGTCACTACAAAGGCTTCCTTGATTAATTTGGAGGTAAATGGTATGAACTTAATCCTTCTCGGCGCACCTGGCGCAGGAAAAGGTACACAGGCAGAAAAGATTTGTGAAAAATACAATATCCCTGCTGTGTCAACAGGTAATATCATCAGAGAGGCTCTTAAAAACGGCACAGATATGGGACTTAAAGCTAAGTCCTATATCGATGCTGGTAAGCTTGTTCCAGATGATGTTGTAATCGGTATTATTAAGGAAAGACTTGCTGAGGATGATTGCCAGAATGGTTTCATTCTTGATGGTTTCCCAAGAACAATACCACAAGCAGAAGCTCTTGATAGCATGGGCATCGTAATCGACAAAGTTGTTGATATCGAAGTTCCAGATGAAAAGATTGCTGCAAGACTTTCAGGCAGACGTGTTTGCTTAAAGTGTGGCGCAACCTATCACCTTGAATACAAGAAACCAGCTAAAGAAGGCATCTGTGACGCTTGTGGCGATGAACTTGTTCAGCGTAAGGATGACAGTCCTGAAACAGTACTTGACAGACTTAACGTTTATCATGAACAGACAGAGCCACTTAAGGACTACTATTCAAAGACAGGTAAGCTTGTAATAGTAGAAGGACAGGAAGAAGTTAAAGATACAACTGCTCTTGTCTTTAAAGCATTGGAGGATTAACATGATAGTGCTTAGAACTGCAAAAGAAATTGAGATGATGCGAAAAGCATGTCAGATTTCCGCAGAAGCATTACAGTTGGCGGGCGAGGCGGTCAAACCGGGTATCACTACCTATGAAATTGACCAAATCGCATACCGTTACATTAAAAAGCAAGGTGCTGAGCCAAACTTTTTAAATTATAACGGATTTCCCGCTACGGCATGTATTTCCATAAATGACGAGGTCATCCATGGTATTCCTTCAAAGAAGAGAGTACTTATGGAAGGCGATATTGTCAGTATCGATTTAGGGGCTAAAGTAAACGGTTATAATGGCGACAATGCTGCTACTTTCGCTTGTGGAAAGATTTCCGATGAAGCGAAGCGGCTGTGCGACACAACCCGTGAGAGCTTATACTTAGGTATCGAACAGGCTGTCGCAGGCAACAGAATCGGTGATATAGCGTTTGCAATTCAGTCCTACTGTGAAGAAAGAGGTTTCTCAGTTGTTCGTGAATACACTGGACATGGCGTAGGAACACATCTTCACGAAGACCCGTCAGTTCCCAACTACGGAACAGCGGGAAGAGGTCAGAGACTTCTCCCCGGAATGACAATTGCCATTGAGCCAATGATTAACCTTGGTTCAAAAGCAGTTAAATGTTTGCCTGACGGTTGGACCGTCAAAACGCTTGACGGCAAACTGTCCGCTCACTTTGAACACACAATAGCAATTACAAAGGGCGAACCAATTATTTTAACAAAGCTTTAATGAGGTGACTTATGGAGTTTTGTAAAGGTGAGTTAGTCGTTTGTACGGCTGGCCGAGAAAAAGAGAGGCTTATGTGTGTGGTAGCATTTGATGGAAAATATGTTTATCTTTGTGACGGTAAGGAAAGAAAGTTCGGAAACCCGAAACGAAAAAATCCAAAACACGTTGAAAAAACAGGTGAGCAAATTTCTGATATTAAGTGCTCAACGGACAGGGCATTGAGAAAAGCATTATCGAAAGAGGTTTAAACTTATGGCAAAACAAGACATGATTGAAGTTGAAGGTACAGTCGTTGAAGCTCTTCCTAATACATTCTTTATTGTAGAGCTTGAAAACGGACACAAAGTACACGCTCGTATTTCGGGCAAACTTCGTATGAACTACATCAGAATTCTCCCAGGAGATAAGGTTACAGTTGAACTTTCACCTTACGACCTTAACAATGGCAGAATTACATGGCGTTCAAAGTAAGAAAATATTGACAGCATTTTATGAGGAGGTAAATTAAATGAAAGTTAGACCTTCTGTCAAGAAAATTTGCGAAAAGTGCAAAGTAATTAAGCGCAAGGGCAAAATCATGGTTATCTGTGAAAACCCTAAGCACAAGCAGCGTCAGGGCTAAGATAAATCGCAATGAGCTGCAACTGCAGAGCGGCTTGAATTTGTCTTAGAGCTTTCGCTCAATCGTTTCTAAAGTACTAAGGAACGATGAATTGTAAAAAACCATAAAAGGCTTATAAAAAGCCACATTTTGAAAATGGAGGTGCAACTGTAAATGGCTCGTATTTCAGGTGTTGACTTACCAAGAGAAAAGAGAATCGAAATCGGTCTCACATATATCTATGGTATTGGCAGAAAAACAGCCAGCGACATTGTTGCTGCAACAGGTATCAATCCAGACACTCGTGTTAAGGATTTAACCGAAGAAGACGTTTCAAAACTTCGTGAGTACATCGAAAAGAATGTAACAGTTGAAGGTGACCTCAGAAGAGAAACAGCATTTGATATTAAAAGACTTGTTGAAATTGGTTGCTACAGAGGCGTTCGTCACCGCAAGAATCTCCCAGTAAGAGGTCAGCGTTCAAAGACAAATGCTCGTACACGTAAGGGACCAAAGAAGACAATCGCTAACAAGAAGAAGTAAGAAGGAGGGACTTTATAATGGCAAAAGCTCAGGTTAAAAAGGGCGCTGCAACTCGCAGACGTCGCGAAAAGAAAAACATAGAAAAAGGCGCAGTTCATATTCAGTCCACCTTCAATAATACAATCGTTACAATTACTGACACACAGGGTAACGCTGTATCATGGGCAAGCGCTGGTGAAATGGGCTTCAGAGGCTCAAGAAAATCAACACCATTCGCTGCACAGACAGCTGCTGAAACAGCAGCTAAGGTTGCGATTGACCACGGTATGAAAACCGTAGAAGTATACGTTAAGGGTCCGGGTTCAGGACGTGAAGCTGCAATCCGTGCATTGCAGACAGTAGGCCTTGAAGTTACAATGATTAAAGACGTAACTCCAATCCCTCACAACGGCTGCCGCCCACCTAAGAGAAGACGTGTATAACAGAAATTTGGAGGTAACAGATTATGGCAAGATATACCGGTGCGGTTTGTAAGCTCTGCCGTCGTGAAGGAAAGAAACTTTTCCTCAAAGGCGACCGTTGCTATACTGGTAAATGTGCTCTTGAGAGACGTTCATACGCTCCTGGTCAGCACGGCCAGAACCGTAAAAAAGTTTCTGAATACGGCTTGCAGCTTCGTGCAAAACAGACTGCTAAGCGTTACTACGGTATTCAGGAAGGACAGTTCTATAAATATTTCTTGATGGCTGAAAAGCGTCAGGGTATTGTCGGTGAAAACCTTTTGAAGATTTGTGAAAGCCGTCTTGATAACGTTGTTTATCTTCTCGGATGGGCTTCATCTCGTGCAGAAGCAAGACAGCTCACAATTCACGCTCACTTCCGTGTAAACGGTAAGAAGGTTGACGTTCCATCATACCTTCTTAAAGCAGGCGATGTAGTATCAATTAAGGACAACAGTAAAGATAGCGTTAAGGTTAAAGAAGTTCTTGAAGCTAACGCATCTCGTCCAGTTCCTGCATGGCTTGATAAGAATGCAGAAGAGCTTTCAGCTAAGGTTGTTAAGCTTCCAGACAGAGAAGAAATCGCTGTTCCTGTTGAAGAGCATCTTATCGTCGAGCTTTATTCTAAATAATAGGCTTGAAACAATAATAACAATAGCGGAAAAATTTTTTCTGTACTCAGTTAGGAGGGTTTTGAATGATAGGAATTGAGAAGCCCAGCATTGAAGCACTTGATTTAACAGCAGACGGAACTTATGGCAAATTCGTAGTTGAACCATTAGAGAGAGGCTACGGCACAACACTTGGCAACAGCCTTCGTCGTGTACTTTTGTCATCACTTCCAGGTTATGCTATTACTTCGGTAAAAATTGACGGTGTTCTTCATGAATTCTCAACCATTGACGGTGTGAAAGAGGATGTAACAGAAATCGTGTTGAATTTGAAGGGTGTTATCCTTAAGATTCACGGTGATGGCCCAGAAACAATTTATATCGATGCAAGTGGCAAATGTGTGGTTACTGCAGGTGACATCAAAGCTGATGCTAATGTTGAAATCCTTAATCCTGACCACGTTATCGCAAACCTTGAAGATGGTGGAGTTCTTAAAATGGAACTTACATGCGATAAGGGTAGAGGATATGTTTCAGCAGATAGAAACAAGCAGTTTATGCAGCCTGTTATCGGCGTAATCGCAATAGATTCAATTTATACACCCGTATTAAAAGTAAATTATACGGTTGAAAATACTCGTGTTGGTCAGATTACTGACTACGACAAGCTTTCTCTTGAAGCTTGGACAGACGGTACAATTTCAGCGCAAGAGGCCGTTTCTCTCGGCGCAAAAATCCTTACAGACCATC
>CALEIS010000177.1 GCA_937877675.1 uncultured Clostridia bacterium
CTTGTGGTAAATGTGTTCATTGTCGTCTTGGTACAAAGAGAATGCTTGAAATTCTCACAAGAATTACAGAAGGCAACGGTAAGGAAGAAGATATTGAACTACTTGAAGAACTTTGCCTTGCTATTAAAGATGGTGCACTTTGTGGACTTGGTCAGACTGCACCAAACCCTGTACTTACAACTCTCAAATATTTCAAGAATGAATATGTTGAGCATATTGTTGATAAAAAATGTACTGCTCATGAGTGTACAAATCTTCTTGCGTTTAAAATCAATGCAGAACTTTGTAAGGGTTGTACATTATGTGCTAAAAAATGTCCTGTTTCTGCAATCAGCGGAACAGTTAAAAATGCTCATGTTATTGATATGGAAAAATGTATCAAATGTGGTAACTGTGTATCAGTTTGTCGTTTCAACGCTGTGGAGGTGAAATAATTGAGTATTACATTAACTATTGACGGAAAAAAGATAATAGCAGAAGAAGGCTCTACAATACTCAATGTTGCCACACAGAACGGAGTTAAAATTCCTAATCTCTGTTATGATGGCAGAGTTGAACTCTATGGCGCTTGTGGACTTTGTACTGTTGAGGTTGAAGGTAACCCTAAACTTCTTCGTGCTTGTTCAACAAAAGTAGCTGACGGTATGGTTGTTCATACACAAACAGAAAGAATTAAAGCTTCTCGTAAAGTTGCTCTTGAACTCTTGCTCTCTGACCACACAGGTGACTGTGTTGCACCTTGTAGCAAGGCTTGTCCTGCAGGTACTGACTGTCAGGGATATGTTGGTCTTATAGCAAATGGTGAGTATAAAGAGGCTGTAAAACTTATTAAAGAAAAATTGCCACTTCCTGCATCAATCGGCAGAATTTGCCCACATCCTTGTGAAAAGAAATGTCGCAGACAGTATGTTGACGAACCAATTTCAATTGCATTCCTTAAAGGTTTTGTAGGTGATATGGACTTACTTGGTGATACTTATGTCCCTGAAATTGAGCCTGATACAAATAAAACTGTTGCAATTATCGGTGGTGGTCCTGCAGGTTTAACTGCAGCATATTTCCTTCGTAAAAATGGCCATAGTGTAACAATTTTTGAGCAGATGCCAAAAATGGGTGGTATGCTTCGTTATGGTATCCCTGAATATCGTCTTCCCAAAGCAGTTTTAGATAAGGAAATCAAGCTTATTGAAGATATGGGTGTAACACTCAAAAATAATGTTAATATCGGCAAAAATATTTCATTTGACCAAATCAAAGAAGACTACGATGCTACACTCGTTGCAATTGGTGCTTGGAATAGCAGTAAAATGCGAGTATCAGGTGAAGATTTAGATGGTGTATGGGGTGGTATCGACTTTCTTCGTGAGGTTGCACTTGGCAATAGACCTGGAATCGGTAAAAATGTTGCAGTCTGCGGTGGCGGTAATACTGCTATGGACGCTTGTCGTGTTGCTGTCCGTCTTGGTGCAGAAAATGTGTATATCATCTATCGTCGTACAAAGGACGAAATGCCTGCTGACCCTCAGGAAATTCTTGAGTCAGAAGAAGAGGGTGTAATTTACAAATACCTTACAAATCCTATTGAGTTTACAGGCGAAAACGGAAAACTTAATGGTGTTGTTTTGCAAAAAATGATGTTGGGTGAACCTGACGAAAGTGGCAGAAGAAGCCCTGTTGCAATCGAGGGTGAAACAGAAGAAATTGCACTCGATTCTGTAATTATGGCTATCGGTCAATATCCAAATCTCAACGGATTTGAAACTCTTGAAGCAACTCGTAGAAATACAATTTCAGCGGATGAAAGTAGATTCACAACATCACTCCAAGGTGTGTTTGCAGTAGGTGATGCTACAAATAAAGGTGCTGATATTGCTATCGCTGCAATCGGCGAAGCACAGAAAGCATCCGTTGTAATTGACAGATACTTAAACGGTGAAACAGTAGGCTACAAAAAGCCATATTTTGTTGAGCAGGATAGCAAATCTATTGATTATTCAAAATTCGAAAAATCAGCAAGAGCAAAAATGCCACACATGAGTCCTAGCGACAGAAAAACAAACTTTAAAGAAGTTAATTTCGGTTTTAGCGAAGAAATGGCTAAAAAAGAGGCAAACCGTTGTCTTGAATGTGGTTGTCATGATTACTTTGAATGTAAACTTATTTCTTATGCAAACGATTATGATGTAAATCCATCAAGATTTGCAGGGGAGAAGCACAACAGAAATCAAGAAAATGCAAATGATTTAATTGCAAGAAATACAGATAAATGTATTCTTTGTGGTCTTTGCGTAAGAGTTTGTGAAGAAGTTATGGGCAAGTCTGCAATTGGACTTATTAACCGTGGATTTAACACTTTTGTTGAGCCTGAATTAGGTAAACATCTCAAAGAAACTGAATGTATTGCTTGTGGTCAGTGTGTTGCTCTTTGTCCAACAGGTGCACTCCGTGAAAAAACATCATTTACAAAGAGTGTTCCTGTTAAAGAAAACTCAGTTAAGAGCATTTGCACAAACTGTTCTAATCTTTGCGACATTGATTATCGTTATATCGGCTCAACTGTTACAAGAGCATTACCAGTGGATAACGGAATTCTCTGTAAAGGTGGTCGTTTCAGCGTGCTTAACGAACAGAAAAACGTAACTGATTTTGATGCATTACTTAAAGATGATACAATTGTAATCAGCGGTAAGACTTCAACTGAAACTGCATTTGTTATAAAAAAATATGCAGAAGAAAATAACAAAAATATTTTCACAACTGCAAAGGAAACAGATGCAAACTACTATGTAATTTCAAAGTTCAACATTCCACAGTATAATGGTGAATGTGATAATGCAATTGAAACTCCTGCTTATTGTGAAAATGGAACATTCTTCGATAAATATGGTAATGAAAGAAAGCAAAATGCAATCTTTAATGGAGAAAGTTTTGCAGAGTATGTAAACAGCAAACTTAACTCACCATATACTGATATAACTACCGAAGCAATCAAAGCAGTAAATGCAAATTCAACAGGCAAAGTCACAAACGAAGACATTATCAATGCAAGTAAACTTTTTTAAGTACAAAATGCAAAACGCAAAGTGCAAAATGTAGGGGACGATGCCCACATCGTCCCTTTTCTTATTTGTTGACAATTTAAATTTCAAATGATATATTTAAATTAGAATCAAAAAGAAAAATAGTATTTTTGGATGAATACGAATATGTAAAATGAGGTTGTACTATGAATTCAAATATTTTTGATTCTATCATTTCAGATATGTGGTGTTGTGAGGCTAATATGCCAAACAAAAATGATATTGTATCAGATGAGATTATCAAAAGTAAAATTGATGATTTGCAGATTTTAAACCAAAAGGACCGAGATGGTAGAAATTTATTGATGTTTGCTGCAATCTATCAAAGACCTATGATTGTGGAGTATCTTTTAGAAAAAGGACTTAATGTAAATGAACAAGACAAAAACGGATTTTCGGCTCTTCATTTTGCGGTACAAAGCAATAGACTTGATATGATAGAATGTCTATTAAACTATGGTGCTGATGTAAATTTAAAAAACAAATTTGGTAATATTCCTCTAATGTTGAGTAACAATGTTACACCAAAAGAAATTTTTAAACTTTTAATCGCCAATGGTACTGATATATATTGTCCTAATAGTTTTGGAGTTACGGCAGCAAATATATTTAAAGAACAAATTGAAAAATGTTAGAAATCGTAAACGATTAAAGAAATATATTCAATAATTATATTTTTATGATTACCACACCGAGCCGATGAATTTCTTTTCATCGGCTATTTTTGTAAATAATATGTAAATAAACAACCATTCTATTGCTAAAAAAATGCGAATGTGATATTATATTCTAGGTGATTGAGTATGAGGATAACAGAAAAATTAATGGTTAAAGACCAGCTTATTTCCTTTGAGGTTTTTCCACCTAAAACTGACTCTGCATTTGAAAGCATTGAGTGGTCGGTTCGTGAACTCGCTGCCTTTAACCCTGATTTTATGAGTGTTACTTATGGTGCAGGTGGTGGCACTTCGCAATACACAACAAAAATCGCATCTCTAATTAAAAATAAGTTAGATACAACAGCATTAGCACACTTAACTTGTGCCTCAACACCAATTGATACAATAAATCAAATCCTTGATACTCTCAAAGAAAACCATATTGATAACGTTCTTGCTATGCGTGGCGATATTCCACAGGGTTTTCAGAAGCCACAAGGGGAATATTATACTTATGCTTATGAACTTGTAAAGCACATTAAAGAATACGGTTATTTTGATATTGGCGGTGCTTGTTATCCTGAATGTCACCCTGAGTGTGACACACTTGAAGAAGATATTGAAAATCTTAAAAATAAGGTTGATTGTGGTGTGGATTTTCTTATCACACAACTTTTCTACGATAATGACATATTCTACTCATTTTTAGAAAAAGTTCGTAATAAAGGCATTTATGTCCCTGTTTTTGCAGGAATTATGCCTATTACAAACATTAAGCAAATCGACAGAATTATTAGTTTATCAGGCACAAAACTTCCCCAAGAAGTTAAAGCGTTTTTAGAAAAATACAGAGATAAACCCGAAGAACTCGAAAAAGCAGGACTTGAATTTGCTATCAAACAAGTCAATGATTTACTCTCAAACGGAGTTAACGGAATTCATATTTACACTATGAATAAACCTTATGTTGCAAGAACAGTATTGAAAGGGATTAACAGATAATTTATGTTCGGATATGTAACAACTTATAAGCCTGAACTTAAAATTAAAGAATTTGAAGCCTACAAAGGTGTTTACTGTACTCTTTGCAAGGAAATGGGCAAGGAATACGGTATATTATCACGATTTTTGTTAAGTTACGATGGTGCATTTTATGTTATATATAAAATGGCAATTTCCAATAACAAAATATCAGCGAAAAACTCTCGATGTAGCTTTAATCCTTGTAAGAAGTGCATGAAAATCACTTGCGATAGCAATGTTTATAAACTAGCAAGTACCATTACAGTAATCCTTGCATATTTTAAGGTTGTGGATAATCTTCATGATAGCGGATTTTTTAAGAAAATTCTTCTATATCTCGTATATCCATACTTTGCTTTACTTAAAAGAAAAGCAATAAAAAAATATCCTGATATTTTTAATGCAATACAAGAGGGTATGAATGGTCAGTTTCAGGTTGAAGAAACTGAAAACAGTTCGTTGGATATGAGTGCTCATCATTCAGCAAACATGTTGGCTTATCTTCTTTCTTATGGTGAATCTGAGGAAAATATAGAAATTACAAGACAATTTGGATATCAACTCGGCAGAGTAATTTACTTTCTTGATGCTTTTGATGACTATGCCGATGATATGAAAAGTGATTCTTATAATCCTTTTAAAAATTGTGATAATATAATAGATGAAGCGTCACGCTCAATAAATTTATCAATTGGCGAATTAACAAAAATCTTCAAACAACAAAAATTATATGATTTTGAACCAATAATCAATAATATTTTATATGATGGATTAAATAACCAATTAGAAAGAATTGTAAATAAATATAGAGGTGAAAAAGTTGAATAACCCATACGAATTTCTCGGTGTTAGCAGAAATGCAACTGAGCAGGAAATAATGGATGCATACAGAAGAAAAGCTGGTGAAATCAGTTCATCTAACTTTTCAGAAGAAGAAAGAGCATCAAATATGCAACAGCTTGATAGTGCGTATGATTTTATTCTTAACGAAATCAGAGGCACATCTGCGTATGCACAAAATAATAGCTATAACAATAACTATAATAATCAACAATATAACCAGTATCAGCCATATAATACAGGTGCATCACAATTTTCTGATGTAAGACAGTGTATCAATTCAGGAAGACTTGATGATGCAGAAACAATTCTTAATGGTGTACCATCCAATATGCGAAATGCTGAGTGGAATTATCTTAAAGGTGTTATTTTCCAACGTAGAGGATGGCTCAATGAGGCATATCGTTACTATAATACAGCATATTCAATGGAGCCAGGCAATTTTGAGTATGCAAATGCATATAATGCCATGAATAATAATGCAAATGGTGGTTATAGAACTTCTGAAAAAGGTTCAAGTACAGGTGTTTGTGATGTTTGTTCTACACTTCTTTGTGCAGACTGTTGCTGCGAGTGTTGTGGTGGAGATTTAATTTCTTGTTGCTGATATGAATAATAGAAAAAAACTTTCATTTAAAGTAGCCCTAGGTGGCGTAATTGCTGCATTGTCATTGTTGCTTATGCTTGTTGCAGGAGTAACTACAAGTCTTGTGTATGCTATACCAATGATTACTGGTGCATTTCTTATGGTGCTTGTAATAGAATTTGGTGCAGGTTTTGCAGGATTGGAATATCTTGCTATATCAATCATATCAATGCTTTTGTTGGGTAACAAAGAAGCGGCTATAATGTATGTTGCTTTCTTCGGATATTATCCAATTATCAAGAGCTTTATTGAGAAATATATGGGCAAGATTTTAAGTTGGATTGTTAAGTATGTAATATTTAATGTTTCAATGGTTGTTGCATATTTTGTTGTATCAAAAATTTTCATGATAACCTTTGATGATATGGAAATGTTTGGAAAATATGCGTTACTTATCTTGTTACTTGCGGGTAATATCTTATTTGTTGTGTATGATATTATGTTAACAAGATTGGTTACAATTTATGTATATAGATGGCAAAAATATATAAAAAGGGTGTTTAAATAGGATGGGAACATCTAATAATAGTTTAAAGGACAAAGAGGCAAATCAATCTCCCCAAAATCTCCATGATGGACACAGACAAAGATTAAAACAACGCTTCTTAGAAGAAGGCCTTGAAAATTTTGAACAACATAATGTTTTGGAGTTGCTTTTGTTTTTCAGTATTCCTGTAAAAGATACAAACGAAACTGCTCATCTTTTGATTAAAAAATTTGGCTCACTTTCATCAGTTTTTGATGCAAGTTTTGAGGAATTATGTAGTGTGAAGGGGATTAAAGAAAATTCGGCAACCCTTATAAAATTGTTTCCTGAGTTATTCAAAAAGTATGAAGTTGATAAAATAAATAGTGATGTAGAATCGTTAAATACTTGCGAACTTGTTGCTGAATATGCCTCAAAATACTTCAAAGGAGTTACAGAAGAGCATTTATATCTTCTTTGTCTAGATTCAAATCAACGTGTTTTATGTTTTGAACAAATTAGTTCAGGTACAGTTAATTCTGCACCTATAAATAATCGAAAAATTGTTGAATTAGCGTACAAACATAATGCGGCATATCTAATTTTGGTACATAACCATCCGTCAGGTGTTGTTGCACCATCTAGGACGGATATAAATGCAACAGCTTCAATTATAGACTTATTTAAAACATTAGGATTAAAATTAAGCGACCATATTATAATAGGAAATGGAAATGACTTTTTCTCATTCCGTCGAAGTGAAAAATGGAGAGGATTGTTTTAAAAAAGTTTATGTTTACTATTGACTTTTATTTGTGAATTTCATATAATATCAAGGTCACATAATTGCCGGTGTGATGGAATTGGCAGACGTGCTGGACTCAAAATCCAGTGGTAGCGATACCGTACCGGTTCGACCCCGGTCACCGGCACCAACAAAAGGACTTCGTTTGAAGTCCTTTTATTTTTTAGAGAATTTTAAAAGCTTTTCTTATTGCATTTATAAATTTAGTGTGATAGAATAGTTTCATAAATTTTGGAAGGGGAATCTTTATGGATTTAAAGAAAGTTATTGAGAAAAAAGACTCTGCCGCACAGTTTATGATTGAAGAAATCACTCATATTTGCACAAAGTTTGAAAAACGCGCACCTGGTACAAAGGGTGAACAGCAGGCTTGTGAATATATGGCAGAGCAGTTGAAGGAATTAGGTTGTGAAACAACTTATGTTGATGAATTTAAAGAAAATCCTGATTCTTTCTATGGTTGGATTTATTTCACAATCACATGTTGCTTCTTAGCACTTGCAGCATATTTCTTTATGCCTGCACTTTCAATCGTGTTTATCGCACTCGGACTTGCACTCTGTGTATTACAGTTTGGTCTTTACAAAAAGGCAGTTGATAAGTGCTTTAAGGAATTGACAGGACATAATGCAGCAGGTTTCAAAAAGCCAACAGGTGAAGTAAAACGTAGAATTATTTTCAACGGTCACCCTGATGCTACTTGGGAATGGCCTTTCAAATATAAGTTTACATACCTTGGATTTGATATTCATATGTTTGTATGCTTTATCGGTGCGTTCTATATGGTTGGTATCGCTATTGCAAAGCTCGTTGGTATTGACCCTGCTTTTGCAACAAGACTTGGCCTCGGTGCTCTTGCTTTTGTTCCATTCTGGTTTGGTCTTTACTTTATGTGGAACAAAAAGAGAGTTGTTGATGGTGCTA
>CALEIS010000178.1 GCA_937877675.1 uncultured Clostridia bacterium
AATAACACCACCGATAATAGCAGCAACGTCCCAGCATATCAGGTCAAAATAACTTGATGAAAGCACAAGCGTAGCTCTTTGATACTTGTCGTAAAATTCAGGGTTTTCATAACAGCTTACATCAAGCTGAACTGCCTTTTGGAATATTTTATTGTTAAGCTCTTTAAGTACAATTTTGGTTGAAATAAGCCTTGTTCTTTCAGCAAATGCAGAAATCACATTTACAAGGAAATACACACCAAAGAAAAGCAAAAGATATGTAAAATATGTTTTGAAATCGGCATCACCGTCAATGATGCTCAGAAGCACTTTCAAAAACAGAATATTCTGGACATACATTGATAAAACCTTGTTAGAAATTTCCGTAACAAGATAGCCGATTAAAAGTCTTTTGTCAGCTTCCCAAATAAGCTTAAGGGCAAATATAACATTTTTGAAAATGGGAACTTTGACAGGCTCGTGAAGTTTAATCCACCTCATAAGTTTTCTCCTTTTTTGTATTTGCGGTTGAACGATTTGTAACTAATAAATTATAATACGGAGATAGTAGTATTTCAAGGAATTTCTAAAGGTTTTTTCATATTTTGAGCAAAAAAAAATCGCCCCTTACGGACGTGCTGAACAGAATATTAAAAAATGATTATAAAAATGAAATAACCCTCTGAGCCGATGTTTCTTTACACACCTTTCACTGACTCGGAGGGTTATTTCTGTTCACTCTTGATATCTAACATCTTTCTATTTACCTCTCATTCTACAGATTTTTTTGCCTTCCGTTTTTTGATTTCAACTCCGTCACACTCTTTACAGTCATCAATCATTCTCGAAAAGCGAGACTCTTTAATGTAGCAGAACCTAATTTACAATTTTCAGAAGACCTTTCGGTGGTTCTTGTTTTAAAGATAAACTTTAGTTTGCAAACATTTATCTATATTAATTTAAGTTCCCTTTCTCAGAACTTGTATTGTTACGTCTGTGCTGTTTGCTACACTATTTCATTTCTTAAAACTAAGTTTTACTTTTTTAAGAACCTTTGAGTTTTACCTGTACATTGGTATCACCATTTCCTTTCTGTGTCTATAATATAACACAGAAAAAAGCATATTTCAATATGTAATTTTGTACAAAGTTGATATATTTTTATTATTTATTTCGCAGATTTTGTCTATTATGCTCATAAAAGTTTTTAAAATCTATTGACTTTTACTTTTATTTTTGGTATTCTTAATATGTTGGGTGTTTGAAAACACTTATATTTTTTGTCGAAAAAAGGGGAGTAGAAATACTCCCCTTAATTTATTGCTTTAACTTCTTTTTCTTATTGTAAGTAATAAAATATGCCATAGTTTGTGCGATAAATGTAACAGCCCATGAAATAGTATATGAAAGATATAAGCATTCAAGGGTGTGGAACTGTGGTATCTGGAATATTGTGTAAATCCAAGCAATTCTGAATCCACAAACACCAATAACTGAAATAACCATAGGTGCAAAGGAAACACCCATACCACGAAGAGCTCCACCGGAAACATCCATAAGTCCTAAAAGACAATATGGAAGGAAAAGACAACTCATTCTCACCATTCCCCAGTAGATAGCTTCTTCGGAGTCGGTAATATATATTGATAAAAGTTTTGGTCCAAGGAAGTATAAGCAAAGGGAAAGTGCAAGACCGATTACTAGTACACAAGCGAGACAGAGGAGAAACACCTTTTTAGCTCGTTTGTATTTGTTTGCACCAATGTTTTGTCCTGTAAAGTTAAGTGCAGATTGATGGAAAGCATTAAGAACAATATACATAAAGCCTTCAATGTTAAGTGCCGCTGCATTACCTGACATAACAGTTGGACCAAAAGAGTTGATTGATGACTGAATAATTACATTGGAGAAAGAGAAAAGTGAACCTTGAATTCCTGCAGGTAAACCAATCTTGATTATCTGCAAAAGCTCATTTTTGTAAAATCTGAGTTGTGAAAAATGCAATTGACAAGCATCACTTCTCTTAATAAGTGCAAGTACAACAAGAACTGCAGAAATACCTTGTGAAATTGTAGTTGCCAATGCAACACCTGCAACATTAAGGTCAATGACTGTTACAAAAACAACATTGAGACCAACATTAATAACACCTGCAATAGTTAAGAAAATCAAAGGTGATTTTGTGTCGCCTGCTGCACGAAGAATAGCTGCACAGAAGTTATAAATCATCATAAAGATGATTCCACCAAAATAAATCTTCATATAAAGTGCAGAGAGTGGCAGTACATCACCAGGAGTACCCATCCAGTTTAAGAATGTTTCAGAAAGCAATACGCCAACAACTGTAAGTACAACACCACCTACCAATGCAGTTGGAATTGCTGTGTGCACTGCACGATGAACTCTTTTGCTGTCATTAGCTCCAAGACCTTGTGCAACTGTAACACCAGTGCCTACTGAAAGACCAACAAAAAGGTTGACAATAAGGTTGGTGATAGCACCCGTAGCGCCAACAGCGGCAACGGATATGCTTCCACAAAAGCGCCCAACAATGATTAAATCTGCCGCATTGAATAGGAGTTGCAAAACACCTGTAAGTATTATTGGAATTGTGTAGGAAATCACGTTCTTAAATAAAGAACCATTAACCATATCAATATTTCGTCTGCTCATATAATTCACCTATACACATAAATATCCCGACAACGAATTTTGCTGTCGGGATTTTTGGTCGAGATGACAAGATTCGACCGTCTGCTTCGGCTTTGCCTTGCATACTAATTGCTCGGCGACCAAATTTCTTGCGAAATTTGGTACCCGCCTTACAACTTTGTGCTAAAAATGTTTCACCGAAACATTTTATTAACGCACAAACTTCCTCGAAGTTCGAATCTTAGGTTAGTATAACATTAAGTATCAGTTTCAACTTTTGTTGAAACTGATACTGTGGTCGAGATGACAAGATTCGAACTTGCGGCATCCACGTCCCGAACGTGGCGCGCTACCATCTGCGCTACATCTCGATTTTTTGTTAAATTTGTGCAATTATATAGCACAATATTTGTAACTTATAGATTATAATCTCTTTTTTGTTGCAAATCAAGAGAATTACTGAAATTATTGACTTTTTGAATTATAGTGTGTATTATACAAAAAAATAACAAATAATTTGTTGCTTTAATGCGATAAAATTATGCTTTAACTGTTGCATTTTAATTTTATATTTGTTATCATATAAACATCTTTAAAGTCATATGCTTTGACAAAGAGAATGGTGGAAAGGAGAGAGTTTTATGGCGTTTTTTGATGAAGTAGGCAAAAAACTTTCACAGGCAAGTCAGGATGCTATTCAAAAGACAAAAGATATGGCTGATATTACAAAATATAACTCAGCTATTTCAAATGAAGAAAAAGTAATAAATGATTTGTATTTTCAATTAGGCAAGGCTTATTATGAAACATGTGAAGACAAGAGTAATGCCTATGCATCATATTTTGAAGCTATCAATGCATCTTTAATTAAAATTGAAGAGATGAAAAAGATGGTTCAAGCATTAAGGTCTGTTGTGCCTTGTCCTGGTTGTGGAGCAGAAATGAAACGAGAAGCAATTTTCTGTAATATTTGTGGATGTGAGATGCCAAAAACACAGTACAATACAGTTCAACCTGTATCTAACAAAGTTTGCATAAATTGTGGTAATATGGTTGCTGATGGTGTGAATTTCTGTATGGTGTGTGGCACTCCTGTACAACAGGTACAGCCGCAGGTTAATGCTGTAGCATGTCCAGTTTGTAATGCATCATGTCCTGTAGATGCAGATTTCTGCATTTCATGTGGCAATAAGATAGCAAAATAAAAAAAGAAGGGAAAGAAAGAAAATGGCAAAATTTTGTTCAAAATGTAACTCTCCAATGAATGATGGAGATATTAAATGTGGTTATTGTGGAGCATCAGCAGACAATGCTCCTGCACAAGCACCTGCAAAGAAAAAACAGCAAGTTGACCTTGCAAAGTTAATGAAAGACCCTAAGGTTAAGAAGTTTGCTCCTGTAGCAATCGTAGCTGCTGTGATTGCTGTTATTGTAATCATCGTTGCAATCGCATCTAATGCAGGTTATAAGGGCGCTGTTAATAACTATATGAAGGGAACTATTAAAAATAACCCTGATAAATTTGTAAAGAGCTTGAGTGCTACATACTTTGGTGAAGATTTCGACGAAGAAGATATGGCAGAATTCAAGGAAGATTTCGATGAAGATATCCAAGAAATGTATGAGGAACTTGCAGAAGAATATGGCGACAATGTAAAAATCAAGTACGAAATCGTTGGCGCTTATGACCTTGATGAGGATACATTAGACGATATGGAAGATGCATATGATGATGAAGATATCGATTATGGCAAAGAATTGAAGGGTAAGAGAGTTGTCCTCTTCATTACAATCAAGGGTGAAAAGAAAGAAACAACAACACACACTGCAATGACTCTTGTTAAAGAAGAAGGCAAGTGGAAGGTTTACAGAGGCTATTTCTTTTAATAAATAAAAGTGCAGGGATTAAACCCTGCACTATTTTTTTGCCTTTATTTAATTATCTGATTCCGTAGTTTTCGATGACATAGTCCATATCCTTGTCACCACGACCTGAAAGGTTAATAAGAATTGAACCGTGTTCCATCTGTTGTGCGAGTTTCATACCGAATGCAACAGCGTGTGAGCTTTCAATAGCAGGAATAATACCTTCCATACGAGAAAGCTTGAAGAAAGCATCGATTGTTTCTTCGTCGTCGATTACATCGTATTTAACTCTACCGAGTTCCTGTAAGAATGCGTGTTCAGGACCTGATGAAGGATAGTCAAGACCACTCGCAACTGAATAAACAGGAGCAGGTTCACCGTTTTCGTCCTTAAGCATAATACTGTTGAATCCGTGCATAATGCCTTCTGTACCATATTTAAGACTTGCAGCGTGGTCACCCATCTTAGGACCACGACCAAGTGGCTCAATACCATAAATATCAACAGGGTCATTAAGGAATCCTGCAAAAAGACCTGCTGCATTACTGCCACCACCAACACAAGCGACGATAGCGTTTGGAAGATGACCTGTCATTTCAATAAACTGGTCTCTTGCCTCAATACCAACAACACTCTGGAAGTCACGAACCATCATTGGGAATGGGTGAGGACCTAAAACTGAGCCGATACAGTAAATACAATCTTTGTATTCCTTGCTGTATGCATCAAATGCAGCGTCAACAGCTTCTTTAAGAGTTTGTAAACCGTGAGTAACTTCAACAACATTTGCACCAAGGATTTTCATACGGGCTACATTTGGAGCCTGTTTTTTTATGTCAACAGAACCCATGTAGATATCACATTCAAGACCGAAATATGCAGCTGCAGTGGCAAGGGCAACACCATGCTGACCTGCACCTGTTTCTGCAATAATCTTTTTCTTGCCCATGTATTTTGCAAGAAGTGCTTCACCCATACAGTGATTAAGCTTATGAGCACCTGAATGGTTTAAGTCTTCACGTTTTGCATAGAGCTGAACTTTGCCACCAAGAGCATCTGAAAGTCTTTCAAGATGTGTAACAGGAGTTGGTCTGCCCTGAAATTCCTTTCTGATTCTGCGAAGTTCTGCGATGAATTTTCTTGACTGACAAATTGAGAAATATGCCTCTGTAATTTCTGCCATAGCATTCTTTAATTTGTCATCAATGTAAACTCCACCGTATTTACCGAAATAACCATTTTTGTCAGGATAGTTGTTAAAGTAAGTTTCAAAATCAACGTTGTTGAGAATCATAATTGTTCCTCCTTAAAAATAAAAAAATCCATCCCAAAACTTATGGGACAGACTGAAAAATCTGCGGTACCACCCAAATTCGTATCAAAGATACGCACTCACCGTGTACAAATATACACATAGCACTATAACGGTTGCCCTCCGTCGCACCTACATATCGGATTGCCCTCAAAAGTCCATTCATTGAAGATTCCGTTACCGAACTCCCACCATCGTCGGCTCTCTATAAACGAAAAAGAATCAACTACTACTCTTTCTCACAGGTTTGTTGGTTAAATATTAACTTGAAGAGATTTTATCACTACAAAATAATAATGTCAACATTTTTTTAAGTTTTTTAAAATTTGCCAACTATAAAACTCGACACATTTTTAGAAATTAGTCTATTATTGGTAATACCTATTGATTTCACAAGTATTTTCATTTATATTGACCTTGTAAAGAGAAAAGGGGGAGCCTTTATGAAAAAAATTACGAAAATACTTTTAGCAATGACACTTGTGTTTATGACTGTGATAATAGCATGTGTTTCTGCAAGTGCAGAGACTTTTGCTCCTGAAACACAGTATCAGACAGAGAATAAGGTAACGCTGTATTCAAGAAAGGACTATAAAGGAAAGAGTGCAGAGTATGGTGTTGGCGAATATTCTTCAGTAGATATCAGTTATGGTAGTATTTCCATACCACAGGAATATGTGGTATATGCCTATACAAGAGAGAATTTTAAAGGTAAAGAATATATTTTGAATGAAAGCGAAAGTTCATACCTCCGCTTTGATTTCGGAAAAGGACTTACAAGTATTATTCGAATTAAAAGTATGAAAGTTGCTCTTATTGAAAGCGACGCTGTGGATATTACTAATATTGATGATGCACAGAAAAATCAGATAATGACAGATTTTGCTCCAAGAGTTTATTTGGCAAAGGATGACCCATATGAGCCAGTTTCAATGGATTGGACATTTGAGCATTTTAATCGCATAATTGACGGAAACGGTGATTCACGACTTGTGATGAAAGAATCTATAGATGGTGCATTTGATATATGTGAAACATTCTATGGTGATTTGGAGTCTGCGGTTTCATATGCTTTTTGGGTGGAAAAGGAAAACAATTATGTTGACATTGTTTATTTCATATATTCGCCTTATGACAGCGGTAAATTTATCTGGTTAGTTAATCATAATGTGGGTGGACATCCAGGCGATTGGGAGCATTTTACCTTACGTTTTCTTAAATATGAGGAAAATGGCAGAACATATCTTAGACCTGTAAAATCAGCTTTCGCAGCGCATACATTTGCTGAAATTGTGGCATGGGAAGATATGGAAAAATATGACGATACTCATTGTATAATCTATTCTGCAGCCGGGACACATGGCTTGTATCCTCATGTTGGTGCATATGTTTATATGAATTTTGTGGTGGTAAAACTCACAGACGAGTGCTCAAAGGGGAAAAACTGGGACCTTTGGGAGTCGGGAAATCTTGAAACATTTGAACTTGTGCCAGAGGAAAGCTGTCGTGCACTTGCAGGGTCAAAGTGGGCAGAAGCATTCAGTTATGACTACGAAAATCCAGATAGCCTTGCAACATTATATTGGGGAAATGAATCTTCGTACCCACCGTTTATGAATGGTGGCCCACAAGGACCTCAATTTAAAACAGAAATGACAAGTACATCAAGCTTTAAATAAATCTGATACAGTATGGCGGGGAAAAACCCGCCCGATTTTTTTCAAATTTTAATTTTTTATTTTTCCTTT
>CALEIS010000179.1 GCA_937877675.1 uncultured Clostridia bacterium
AAAATGGCTGAACAAAAAAAGATGGTTGAGGAAATTACCTCAATGGACGTGGATTTTGCCAAATGGTATACCGACGTTGTTAAAAAAGCAGAATTGGTTGAATATACAAGCGTAAAAGGTTGTATGGTTATTCGACCTTACGGTTATGCAATCTGGGAAAACATCCAGAAAACTCTTGACGGAATGTTTAAGGAAACAGGACATGAAAATGTTTGTATGCCTATGTTCATTCCAGAAAGTCTTTTGAATAAGGAAAAAGACCACGTTGAGGGCTTTGCTCCTGAGGTTGCTTGGGTAACTCATGGTGGTAGCGAAAAACTTGAAGAACGTCTTTGTGTTCGACCTACTTCTGAAACACTTTTCTGTGAACATTATGCAAATATTATTCAGTCCTACCGTGACTTGCCAAAGCTCTATAATCAGTGGGTTTCTGTTGTTCGTTGGGAAAAGACTACAAGACCTTTCCTTCGTACACGTGAATTCTTATGGCAGGAAGGTCACACAATCCATGCTACTGCAGAAGAAGCACAGGAAGAAACAATCAAGATGCTTAATGTTTACGCAGACTTCTGTGAAAATTGTCTTGCTATGCCTGTTGTTAAGGGTGTAAAAACAGCAAAAGAGAGATTCGCAGGTGCAGAAGATACATATACAATCGAAGCACTTATGCACGATGGTAAGGCTTTGCAGTCAGGTACAAGCCATTATTTTGGTGATGGTTTTGCAAAAGCTTTTGGAATTCAGTTCCAAGATAGAGATAATAAATTAAAGCACCCATTCCAGACATCATGGGGTTGCACAACTCGTCTTATCGGTGCTCTTATTATGACTCACGGTGACGATAACGGTCTTGTTCTTCCACCAAAAGTTGCTCCAATTCAGGTTGTTGTTATTCCTGTTGCTGCACACAAAGCAGGTGTTAAGGAAAAGGCAACTGAAGTTTATGAAAATCTCAAGAAGATTTGTCGTGCAAAGATTGATGTATCTGACAACTCACCAGGTTGGAAATATGCAGAATATGAGATGAAGGGTGTGCCTCTCCGTCTTGAACTTGGTCCTCGTGACATCGAAAACAATCAGTGTGTAGTTGTTCGTCGTGATACAAGAGAAAAATATTTTGTATCCCTTGATGAGCTTGAAACAAAGATTCCTGAACTTTTACAGATGGTTCACGATGGTCTTTACAACGCTGCACTTGAACGCAGAAGCAATATGACTTATGTTGCACACAATATGGACGAAATGATTGATATTGCAGAGAATAAACCTGGCTTTATCAAGGCTATGTGGTGTGGTGACCGTGAATGTGAAGATGCTCTTAAGGAGCAGGCTGGTGTTACATCACGTTGTATCCCATTTGCACAGGAAGAAATCGGTTCAACTTGTGTTTGCTGTGGCAAACCAGCTGATAAAATGCTCTATTGGGGCAAGGCATATTAATAATAAAAAGATTTTAGCCGAGTTTAATACTCGGCTTTTCTTTTTCTCATATTGAATTGAGTATAAATATATGATAAAATAATATGATAAATCATATTGGGGGAGTATGTGTGAAAATTATCGATATTTCAAGAGAAGTTTTAAGTTGTCCTGTTTTTCCAGGTGACCCTGAGGCGACATTTGAAATGGTGCGTAAAATAGAAAATGGTAGCAATTTTAATCTTGGCAAATTAGAAATGTGTGTACATAACGGAACACATATGGATGCACCTTTGCACTTTTTGTCAGACGAAAAAGACATTACAGAAATTCCCCATGAGGCATTTTTTGGACCTTGCGTTGTGGTTGAGGCAAATGTAGAAATGATTACAGGTGCTTTTGTAGAAGAATATTTTCCAAGAAATGCAAAAAGAATACTTGTAAAAAGTGGTGGCAAGGCAGTTTTTCATGAATCGGCTGCATCTGCTATTGGTCAAATGGGATACTATCTTGTAGGGACTGATGGTATGACTGTTGAGCCTGAAGGTAGCGACGGAAGAACGCACAGAATGTTTTTAATGGACAATATTGCTCTTCTTGAAAATCTTGATTTGAGTAATGTTAAAAAGGGAGATTATTTCCTTTCGGCTGCACCTATCAAAATCAAGGGTGCAGAGGCTGCTCCTGTAAGAGCATTTTTAGTTAGTGACTTTATCTTCTGGAGTGGAGATAATAAAAAGTAGTTGGAGAAAAAATATGTTGAAGAAATTATTTTCCTTGTTTTTGACTTTTGCAAAAATAGGTGGAATTACTTTTGGTGGCGGACTTACAATGTTGCCACTGTTAACACGAGAAATTGTAGAAAAGAAAAAATGGTCAACGGAACAAGAATTGCTTGATTATTATGCAGTTGGTCAATGTACACCTGGAATTATTGCAGTTAACACTGCTACATTTATCGGGTATTATCAGGCAGGGGTGTTAGGTGGTATATTTGCAACCCTTGGAATGGTTGCACCATCAATTGTTATTATCACAATTGTTGCTTCTGTTTTACAGAGTTTTATGGATTACCCAATTGTTGCATCTGCACTTACGGGTATTAATGCTGTTGTTTGTGCTTTGCTTTCACATACGGTAATTACTCTTGCCAGAAAAAGTCTTGTTAATGTAATTTCAGTTGTACTTTTCATAATCGGACTTGTTGCGTGCTTTGTGTTTGATATTACACCAATTCTCCTTGTTGTTTTCGGTGGAGTTGTTGGTGTTATCTACAATAAAATCAAGGGGGTAAAGGTAAAATGATGACCTTCTTGTATTTGTTTATAGAATTCTTTAAAATCGGACTTTTTGCTGTGGGTGGTGGACCTGCTACAATTCCATTCCTGCAGGATTTGGCAAGAAGTGATTATGGTTGGTTTAACGAGGACCAGTTGGGAGTTATGATTGCTGTTGCAGAAAGCACACCTGGCCCCATAGGTATCAATATGGCAACTTATGCGGGTTACAATGCAGGACTTTCGGATTTTGGCATTGTTGGTGGTATTTTTGGTGGAATAACTGCAACTTTGGGACTTGTTACACCGTCAATTATTGTTATTGTTATTATTGCCGGTTTCTTAAAGGCATTTAAAGAGAATGAATATGTCAAGGGTGCCTTTTCAGGCATTCGTCCTGTAGTTACTGCACTTGTGTTGTTTGCAGTCTTTGGAATTATAAAACCAATTTTCTATGTAAATGGTGCATTTGTGATTCCTGTGATTGCAATTGCAGTTGTGCTTTTTGCACTTATGTTTATAAAGAAATTAAAGAAATTACATCCTGCTTTTTGGTTAGTCCTTGGTGCAGTTGCAGGAATTATTTTGAAATTATAAGGTGTTTGTATGTCACTTCAAAAAAATCAAGATATACAACTGAATATTGAGGGTTATACTGCCGAGGGTAATGGTGTAGGTCACTATAATGGTCAGGCTGTATTCGTGTCAGGTGCTGCAAAGGATGACACAATTATTGCACATATAATCAAGGCAAAAAAGACCTATGCTATCGGCATAATCAAGCAGATTTTAAAGCCATCTCCTGACAGAGTGAAGGTGGATTGTGAGCATTTTCGCTCGTGTGGTGGTTGTGTTTTCCGTCATATTTCCTACGAGGCAGAAAAACAGTTGAAAAGACAAAAGGTTGTTGATGCCTTTACTCGACTTGCTCATATTGAAGTGCCTGTAAAGGATATTATCACTTGTGAAACCGAAAGATACAGAAATAAGGCTCAATATCCCGTTGGAATGGAAAAGGATATTGTGGCAGGTTTTTATGCACAAAAAAGCCACAGAATAATAGATTCTTCCGACTGTGCTTTGCAACCAAAAGAATTTGCAGAGATTGTTGAAATGATAAAAGACTGGATGCGTGAATTTGGCATTACAGCCTATGACTCTGTAAATCACACAGGACTTGTGCGACATATTTACATAAGAAAAGCCTTTAAAACAGGTCAGATTATGGTGTGCCTTGTAATCAACGGAAATGTTTTACCTTTCGGAGATGAGCTTTGCGACGATTTAATGAGGTTTGAGGCAATCAAGAGCATTGTCATAAATGAAAATCGTGACAAAACAAATGTAATTCTCGGTAAAAATTGCACTACCCTTTGGGGTGAGGATTACATTGAGGATATACTTTGTGGAGTGAAAATCAGACTTTCACCACTTTCTTTCTATCAAGTTAACCACGATTGTGCAGAATTGCTTTATAAAAAAGCATTGGACTATGTGGGGGCAAAAGGGGACGAAACAGTCCTTGACCTTTATTGTGGTGCAGGTACAATCGGACTTTCAATGGCAAAGGATGTTAAAAAGGTAATCGGTGTTGAGATTATTCCTGAAGCTATAGAAGATGCAAAGGAAAATGCGAAACGAAATAATATAGAAAACTGTGAATTCTATTGTGGTGATGCAAAGGATGCAGTAAAAATTCTTAAAGAGCAAAATATTGAGCCAGATGCAGTAATTCTTGACCCACCACGAAAAGGTTGTGACAAAGAGGTTTTGGAATATGTTGCAGAAATGAATCCCAAGAGAATCGTTTATGTTTCTTGCGACGTTTCAACGCAGGCAAGGGACTGTGCAATTCTCCGTGAATTGGGATATGAAACGGTAGAGGTAACTCCGGTGGATATGTTTCCAAAGACAAGCCATGTGGAGAGTGTTGCGTTATTAACGCGGAAATGAATTGCAACCTTATGGTTGCATGAATTGAGCATAATTGCTCATGAATTGGCTTTGCCATGAATTGACCTTCGGTCATTAGTTTTTGCAATTCTATTCATGGAGCGAAGCGAGAAATCATGAAACGAGCTTTCAATTCATGATGCGTAGCATCAAATCATTATAAGGAAGTTTTAATTATGAAAGAAAATTTGCTCGTAGATTTATCAAAACAATTTGCTGTTGATGTTGTAAATCTCTGTTCAGACATAAAAGAAAACAGAAAAAGCAATGTGTTGTTAAACCAAGTGTTGCGAAGCGGCACCAGCATTGGAGCAAATATTCATGAAGCAAATTATGCTTCAAGCAAAGCTGATTTTATAAACAAATTGCAGATTGCATTGAAGGAATGCTATGAAACTGATTATTGGCTTTCTATTTTCAAAGAAACCAATATAATAACTGAAAAAGAATATAAAGATATGTTTAGTAAATGTAGTAAAATTAGAAAATTGCTAATTTCCTCTATTACAACAGCAAAAGGTAATAAATAGTAGCAGTTTCTTTTTATATTACAGAGGTGATTTCTTATGAGTGGTTTAAGATTCCGTTGTCTTATCGACAATTATTTATGTGATATTACGCCTTTTGAAGCTTATGTAGAAAAAGGTGCTATGGATGTTGGATTGGTACTTATAGCTTTTAATGAAAATAAGATTGAAACAATTCGTAATCTTTTCAAAGAAAATGTTCGAGATGGTTATGAAACATACCTAAATAGAATTCAACTTGAAGGCAGTGACGGATATCTTTACATACTGTCACAAACTACTATTGAGAAAAAAGAAAAAATGCCACATTCAATTATGCGTGCTTACAGGCATTATTATAAATTTAAGAAAAAAGAAAACAAAGGCAAAGAATGGATTAAAGATAACAATAAAAATCAGAATAATGGCTTAACAAAGTTCCACGACGGTAGGTTATCCGCTTTTAAATTCAATGACACAGAGAATGAAATGTGTTTTCCTTTTAGACTTTTAGCAAGCAAGGGAAAAAACAAGCCCTTATTTGTTCTTCTTCATGGTGCGGGTGCAATGGGTAACGACAATATAAAGCAGTTGTTTGATAATATACCATTGTACAAGCAAATCTTTAAGGAAGATTGTAATATTCTTTTGCCACAGGCACCTTTTGGCTCAAATAAAGGTGATGATTTGACACAAAATTACATACAATCCGTTAAAAAGCTTATTGATGAACTTTTCATAGATTTAGACAGAAAACGCATATATATCGTAGGCACTTCATTTGGTGGATTCTGCGTGTGGCATCTTGCATATCTTTTTCCTGAATACTTTGCAGCCGCAGTACCTGTAATGGGTGGTTTATCCTTCAACTGCGATTTTGAAAAATACGAGGTTCAGAGATTAGTGAAAACACCATTGTGGGTTGCACACTCGTCAGACGATACAAATGTGAGAATAGATAGTGATGATTATTATGTTGCCGAACTTGAAAAACTCGGAGCAGATATAAAATACACTCGTTGGAATAAATACGGACACTCAATGTATAAAAAATTCTACAAAACAGAAAATTGGGTAGAATGGTGTCTTAGTAAAAGATTAAAGTAAAAACGGATGCGATGTGTTTCCTTGCGGAAACGAGATTTATAGTAATAAGGGGGACTATTTATGGCGATTTCTTCATTAGCAAAGAAAATTTTTGTAAATGGTAAGGATTGGACAACTGAGCCTATTGAAAGGGCGAGTTATTACTCATATTTTGCAGGGCAGAATATGATTTACACGCTTTTTAATGTGTGCTTGACTACATATCTTTTATTCTTGGGTGTTAATATGACGAAGGCTGCAACAGTAATGCTCATTGTTAAGGTATGGGATGCTGTGAACGATACCTTGTTCGGTGCTATTTTTGATTTAATCAAGTTCAAGAGTGGAAAAAAATATCTTCCTTGGATAAGAATCTCCACAGTGCTTATCCCTATTGCAACTGTACTTACCTTTATTATTCCATCCGATAAATCAGAAACAGTTAAGCTTGTTTGGTTTGCTATTGCCTATATTCTTTGGGATACGGCTTACACTCTTTGTGATGTGCCTATTTTCGGAATTCTTACTTCAATGAGCCAGAGTATTGACGAGAGAAACACCATTCAGTCATATAAGAGTATTTTCACTTATGCAGGTGTTGGTATTACATCCACTTTGGCAACTGCTCTTGTCAGCGAAAAGGTTGGTATGAATTATGGTGTGATATCAATAATCATCTGTGTAATTGCATTTGGATTGATGTCACCTGCATCATTTAAACTTAAAGAACGTTTCCGTGCAGAGAGTGAAGAAACCTTTACTATCAGAAGTATGTTCGCATATCTCTTTAAAAACAAGTATTTGTTAATCTATTATTTGGGACTTTTCTTCTATTCTGCATTGAATATTGGTAATGCATTTAATCTATATGTTTCATACTATTTGTTCCACAGCGTATTGTTTTCTATGCTTGTGGGTGCTATCGGAACAGTACCTCAGCTGGTTATTTCCTTGCTGTTACCTAAGATTATCCGTAAATATGACAAAATGAAGGTTAATCAGGTATGCTTGTTGCTTTATGTAATACTTAGCATAGTTATGTGGGCAATCGGCTATGGTAATGTGGTTGTTTATATTATTCTCTTTACTATTCGCTCAATTCCATTGGCAGTAGTAGCGCTTGAAATGTTTATGTTTACACCTGACTGTGCAGAATATGGCTACTTTAAGAGTGGTACAGAAGCAAAGGGTATTACATTCGCTGTACAGACCTTTATGGCAAAGCTTACAGGTTCAATTTCAAGTGCATTAGGACTTTTTATTCTCGGTCTTGAATCAGTTGGCTGGAAGGTTGTTGAAGTAAGCTCATTCCAGGAGCTTGAACAGAGTGGTATAACACAGACACCACATGCTCTAGATGTTCTTTGGTTGATTTTTACGCTTATTCCTGCAATTGGTGGTTTGTTGGCATTTATCGTTTGGTGTTTCTATGACCTTAAAGATAAGGATGTTCAGGTCATGATTGATTGTAATACAGGGAAAATCACCAGAGAAGAAGCTTTTAACAGAATGTCAAAAAAATATGATATTAAAAAGTAATTCGTGCTACATAAAAGGGGCAATTATTATGAAAAAATCATTTGTAAGAATTATTTCAATTATTCTCGTGTTATGTATGACTTTACCTATTATGGCAAGTGCTGCTGTGGCGGGGGAAGTATCAAGAGTTAGTGTAACAATTAACGGTGACTCTGCTACATCAAGAGGCTTTTGCTGGTACACAGACGAAAAAGCAGGGACTGATGTACAAGTTGCTATGGTTGGTGCAGATTTGACAAAAGCCAAGATTATCAGCGGTGTAAGTTACAAGTCTATGGATAAATATGTACATAAGGCAGAGGTTGACACACTTAAGCCTGATACAAAATATCAATATCGTGTTGGTGATAGCAAAACAGGTGTTTGGAGTGATGTGGGCTACTTTACAACTCCAAGCAAGACAAAGGACGAAGCTAATTTTATAGTTTTTGCTGATGTTCAGGCAAGTAATGAAGAGAATTTTCAGGCTGCTGCAAAGGTTTTACAGTCTGCAGTTGATACAATGCCAAATTATGAATTTGCAGTAGGTCTCGGTGACTTTGTAAATGATTGTACTAATGAAGAATGGGATAGCTATTTTAGAAATTTCTCATTTATGAATATGAACACAACTCTTATTCCAGTTGCAGGTAACCACGAAGGAAATCTTCAATGGTTTAAGTTTAATAATATGTTCAATATCGGTGCGGCAGAAAACAGTATGACAACAACAGGATGTTATTACTCCTTTGACTGGGGTGATGCACATTTTGCCGTGCTTAACACAAATGATATGTATCCAATGTCTGCTGCACAGATTAACTGGCTTAAAAACGATATGAACGCATCAAATGCACAGTGGAAAATCGTTCTTATGCACCGTGCATTATATTCAGCAGGAAAGAATATAAATAAACCTGACACAGTTATTATGAGAAACCTTCTTCTCCCAGTTATTGATGAATTGGGAATTGATGTTGTTTTTGCAGGTCATGACCATATGTATATGAGAACAGAAACAGTAAAAGGTGAAAAAGTTCAGGATGTACAGACAGTAACAGAAATCTGGAATGGTGAAAGCACAACTTTTGCAGTAAATCCTGACGGTACAACTCATATTCTCCCATCAACAGCAGGAACAAAGCGTTATGGTGTGAATGAAGAAGCAATGCCACCAATTTTAGAAAGCGCTGCATTTGCAAGAGATACAAAAGATGGTGGTGTATTTGCAACAGTAAGCCTTGACAGTAATCATTTTGTTTACAAGGCATATATGGTTGACGATGAAACAGGCGAAAAAACACTTATTGATACTTATGCTATAAAGAAAACTGATAAAGAAACTGTAAACGATGGATATGTTGATTTGCCAACTGATATTGGCTCAACTGCAGGTCAGCAGGTTTTAACATTTGTTGCCCAAATCGTTAAAATGTTAGTTAGTTATATTAAGTTGTTGTTCAGTCTTTTTTAATATATTAGGGGTGTTAGTATGAATGGAATGACTCGTAGAGAGCAACAGGTTACAGATATTAATGAAATTATTGACATTCTTGAAAAGTCAAAGGTTGTTCATGTTGGTATGATTGACGGTGATGAGCCTTATGTTGTGCCTATGAATTATGGATATACACTTGTTGACGAAAAACTCACACTTTATCTTCACGGAGCAAAGCGTGGAAGAAAAATTGATGTATTAAGAGAAAATCCAAAGGTTTTCTTTGAGATGTGTTGTGACATTACACCTTTTGAGGGTGA